>CBINCZ010000361.1:0-3178 GCA_966249295.1 uncultured Gemmatimonadales bacterium | reverse complement strand
ATCGGCGGCGTTGGAGATGTTGAACGCCAGCCATTTGGCCGCGGGCCAGCCCGGGAAGCTCATCACGTAGCGGCCGTCGGGGCGGACGGCGAAGTGGCGCATCCAGCCGAGCTCCCAGGAACAGAAGTTGCCGGGAGGAGGAGTGATGTCCTGATCACACGCATACCGTCGATTCACATCGTTGTTGACATAGTGGCTGTAGCCGTTTTCCACCCTCCACGAGGCGATTTCATTGCCGTTGCTGTCCTGGCGCGACGCGTTGAGGGCCGCCGAGAACTCGAATCGCGACGAGTCGAAGTCCGTCTGGATGGATTCGATGCCGTAAAACTCTCCCTCGCAAGTTTTACCGTTGCGGCCTGCGGGTTGCGCGTCGACACAGTTGGCACCGATCGTCAGGAACGGCGTGTCCGGCACCGTGTACCAGCCCTTCGGGCCCCAGAAGCCTTCGGTGTCCCACAGCGCGCTGGCCAGGGCCCAGTTCTCGGCCGGCAGGTGGTTCTGGCGAAGGCCGGGTTGCAGGTTGCGATAGCCGGCCGCGCTCGCGATCAGGCGGTTGTTGGTGTTGCGCGCCTTGCCGCGCTCGACGGCCGAGGTGTAGTAGTCCTCGGCGCTGAACGCGCCGCTGGTCGTGCCATTGACGAACGGGAAGCTGATGAAGGTGTTGTTCAGCAGGCCCACGAGCGAGTGGTAGGTGGCGATGCCGGCCGGCAGGGACGCGCCCGCCGGGTACTTGTTGGCGCTGTGGTTCAGGCTGGTGCCGATCATCAGGCCACGCTGGATGGTGCCGTCCAGGGCCGCTCCGCCGAAGGCAAGGCCCACGTTGTCCGCCACCGCCCATTCCAGATAGTCCGGATTGGTGACGCGGTTGCGGTACGCGCCGTCGTTGTTCTTGAACGAGGTGATGCGCTTGAGCGTCAGGCGCAGCATGCCGTCAGGGCAGTAGTCGTAGGGCTGCCCGTTGCCGTCCAGGCAGGCCTTGCCATCCCTCATCGGCACGTAACGCTGGGAGGCAATCGAGCCCAGCGTCTGCTCCGGATGCTCGACGTTGTCGTCGACCGGCACCCACTCCAGCATGATGCCGGGGCCGCGCGAGGTGTGGACGGTGTTGTTCTCGACCTGCTTGAGCGGCGTGTAGCGCGGCCAGAGGTTGACCTTGCGCGACAGGCCCAGCGGCTTGAGCGGGAAGGACAGCCAGATGCCGTTGCCCTGCGAGTCGCCGGCCAGGTTGTTGGTGACGGTGTTGTCCGGGTTGGTGATCCAGAAGCCCGAAGGACCGCCCTGGAAGACGTCCGGCCCTTCGTGGATCTTCAGGAGATTGTCGGGCGCCGGAGAACGGGTCTTGAGGGCCAGGTTGCCGTCGAGCACGTTGCGTCGCTCGACCGCGTCCTCCAGGAAGAAGGCGTGGCCCTTGATGTCGTAGCAGATGTTGTTCTGCACGGTCACGCCGTTGGTCGCGTGGATCACGACGCAGCGGTTGGCCGAGTTCCAGATGGCGCTGTTGCGCAGGAAGTGGCCGGTGGCATCGCCGAGGTAGGCGCCGGTGTCCACGTTGTAGCTGAGCATGTGCCAGTGGAAGGGGTAGCGGGCCAGTGCGCCCGCCTGACCGACCCGCCGGAACTCGACGCCGTCGATCTGGACCTGCGAATTCAGGCCCATGACCATGACGTGGGCGCCGAAGCCCTGGTTTCGCCAGGCGCCGTCGTCCGCGCCCTCGATCACGATGCGGCGGCTCAGGTTGCCGACGGCGGCGCGCTCGTCCAGCACCGTCGGTGCCGGAGTGGCTTGCGGCTTGTAACCGGCGTCCTGCGTCAGCGAAAGGCCGGTGCTGGTGGGGTACTGCAGCCGGCCCCAGCGCGACTTGCCCAGGCCGCTCGTGGCGGTCACCGTCGAGCCGCTGGCCGAAGCGAGCGTGAGGCTTTGCGATTCGGAGATCCCGTAGTGGTCGGTCGGCGCCACGACGATCTGGTCGCCGGCCTTCCAGTTGGTGGATTCCTTCAGGGTCAGCTGCTTGGCCCCGGCATCCGCGTTCTGGTTCAGCTTGGTCCAGACCGGCTGGGGCGTCGCCGCGTAAAGCAGCAGCTTGCCGCCGATCACGCGCAGGCCGCGCGAGACGCCGTCGTTGTTGCCGGCCGGCTGGCCGGTGAGGGTGATGGTGCCGTGGTGCGTGAACGGCGCCGCGACGGAGCCGGCCTGCAGGGTCCCGGTGACGGTGACCGAAGTGGCCGAAAGGGCAACGTCCTGGGTGTCGCTGAACTTCAGCGTGCCTTCGACACGCACGTCTCCCAGATCCTTCGCCATGGTGTCCAGCACCACGGTCTTGCCGGAGGGAATGACGACCGCGGCACCTGCCGGCGGGAGCGTGCCCCCCCAGGTCTTCGGGTCCGACCAGTTCTGGGCCACGCCGTCGGCTTGTGATTCTTCGCCGGACGGCGGCGGGTTCGTTCCGCCGGAGCCACCGGTATCGGTGCCACCGCCGGTGTCGGTGCTGCCACCCGTATCGGTGCCACCACCGGTGTCGGTTCCGCCACCGGAATCCGTGGCGCCGCCGGACCCCCCGGAACCGCCGTCGGCGCCAGGCGGAGTGCCGGCATCCGTGCCGGCGGCTCCTCCGCCACCACCTCCACAGGAAACCAGCAGGGCGGACAGGATGGCCGCCAGGAGCTGGCGGTTCGGGAGGCGGTGGAGGATGGCGTGAGTCTGCATAGGCGGGGTTGGTCGGCAAAAGCGGGCGGATGCTAAGGCCCCCCCTTGTGACAAAAACGCTCAATGCCCCAGTTCGCTGTCGCGTTACTTGGCAGTTGTGTGGTATGGCGCCGTTGCCAGGAGCAATCCTGCGAGTGAAAGGACCAGGGCCCCTAATTGGGGCGCACTGAGGCTCTCTCCGAGAAAAATCACCCCCACGAACGTGGCTGCCACCGGCAGCAGCACGCTGAAGACGCCTGCGCGTGGCGCAGGCACGTGTTGCAGCCCGCGCATCCACAGCCACACCGTCACCATGCTGGCAGCCAGCGCGTAGAACACGAGCAGGCCCCAGGTGGGTGCATTCACGCCTGCGAAGTCGAATCGCAGCGCCTGCCAGAAGCCGAAGGGCGTCACCAGGACCAGTCCCCAGAGGTTGATCAGCGCGCTGATGCGACGGGGCGAAACCTGCGCAGTCAGACGCTTGCCGATCACCACA
>CBINCZ010000360.1:0-3183 GCA_966249295.1 uncultured Gemmatimonadales bacterium | reverse complement strand
TGGCTGCTGGCTGTTGGCTCTGTCCGACCCGTCCGCCTTCCTTGTCCGCCCTGTCCGTCCCACCCGCCCATCCTGCCCATCTCGCCCATCTCGCCCATCCAGTCAGTCACCCCTTCGCCTCCAACCAATTCTCCCCTACCCCGATCTCCACCACCAGCGGCACGTCGAGCGTGGCGGCGCCTTCCATGTGCTCGCGCACGATGGCGCTAACGCGGTCGAGCTCGGCTGGCGGCACTTCCAGCACCAGCTCGTCATGCACCTGAAGCAGCAGCCGGCTCTCCAGTCGCTCTTCCCTGAGCACCCGGTGGATCTCGATCATCGCCAGCTTGATGAGATCGGCCGCCGAGCCCTGCAGGGGCGAGTTCTGCGCGGTGCGCTCGCCGTAGGCCCGGATGTTGAAGTTGCGGTCGCGGACTTCGGGGATGTACCGGCGCCGCCCCGAGAGTGTCTCGACGAATCCGAACTCCTTCGCCAGCTCCACCTGCCGGTCGAGAAAGTCTCGCACGCCCTGGAAGCGCAGGAAGTAGTTGCGGATGAACTCGCGCGCCTCCTCCTGGGTGATGCCGAGCTGGCGCGAGAGTGCGAACGGTCCCTGGCCGTAGATGGTAGCGAAGTTGATGGTCTTGGCGCGGGCCCGCATCTCCGACGTCACCTTTTCCACTGGCACGCCGAAAATGATGGCGGCGGTCTGCCGGTGGATGTCCCCGCCCTGACGGAACGCCTCGATGAACGCCGGATCCTTGGAGAGATGCGCCATGAGGCGCAGCTCGATCTGCGAGTAATCGGCCACCAGGAACTTCCACCCCTCGCGCGGGATGAACCCGCGCCGGATGGCGGCACCACGCGGCGTGCGGATCGGGATGTTCTGCAGGTTGGGGTCGGTGGAGCTGAGGCGGCCGGTGGCGGCGCCCGCCTGGTTGAAACTGGTGTGGATCCGGCCGGTCACCGGATTTACCGAGGCCGGCAGCGTGTCCACATAGGTGCTCTTGAGCTTCTGCAGTTCGCGATAGTCCAGGATCTTCCGTGGCAGGGCGTGACCCATCTCGGCGAGCTGTTCCAGGACGTCGGCGTCGGTGGACGGACCGGTGCGGGTCTTCTTGAGCACCGGCAGCTGCTCCTTCTCGAAGAGCACCGCGGCAAGCTGGCGTGGGGAATTGATGTTGAGGTCCTCGCCCGCGATCTCGGCGATGTCGCGCTCGATGGCCGCCAGGTCGTCGGACAGCTCGGCCGCGAGCTGCCGGAAGAGGGCAACGTCGATCCGGATTCCTTCCCACTCCATGTCGGCAATGACCGGCACCAGCGGCATCTCGATCTCGTCCAGCACCCGCGTCATCCCGGTCTTTTCAAGGGTGGGCGCGAAGAAGTCGCGCAGCGCCAGCACCATGGTGCTGTCGGCGCCGCAGTAGTCGGCCGCGATCTCCACGGCGACACAGGCAAAGGGGATTTCCGCCTTTCCCTTCCCTACCAGCTCGCGGTACGTGCGCATGGTCACGCCGAGGTGCTCGAGCGCCAGCGTGTCGATGGCATGCGATCGCCGCCCCGGATCGATCACGAAGCTTGCCAGCATGGAATCGTAGGTCACACCCCGCACCGTCACCCCGGCGCGGCGCATCACCTCGATGTCGTACTTCACGTTGTGGCCGGCCTTGGGAACGGCGGGATCGGACAGCACGCCGCGAATGCCCGCGAGCGCGGGATCGCTGATAGGCGGGAGGTTGCAGACCGGTGTCGGCGCCGCGAGATCGCCCGGTGGCGGCTGGTGCCCGAACGGGAGATACCACGCCTCGGTCGGGCTGATCGCAAAGGAGAGCCCGATCAGCTCCGCGTCACGGGGCGAAAGCGATGACGTCTCGGTATCAAAGGCCACGATGGGCGCGGCGCGCAGCCGCTCCACGATCGGCGGCAGCTCCCTGGGGTCGGTGATGATGCCGACGACGGTCGCCTGGGCGGCGGCAGCAGAAAGCTCCGCAGATTCCGCAGTTGACTCCGCATCATTCTGCGTAATCGGCGAAATCTGCGGACTGAATCGCTTGACCAGCGAATAGAACTCCAGTTCGGTGAGCAGTGGGATCAGGGCCTGTACATCAGCTTCTTCCAGCGCCATCGCGGCGAGATCGAATTCCACCGGCACGTCGCGCATGATCGTCACCAGCTCGCGGGAGAGCCGGGCGTTGTCGGCGTTGGCGAGCAGGGCCTCGCGGGGGCGCTTGCCGCTGATGTCGGCGGCGTGGGCCAAGATCTCGTCGAGGTTGCCGTATTCCTGCAGCAGCTTCTGCGCGGTCTTCTCGCCCACGCCCTTCACGCCCGGCACATTGTCACTGGTGTCGCCCACCAGGGCGAGGAAGTCGATCACCTGCGATGGCGGGACACCGAGCCGTTCGGAGGCGTTCGACTCGTCCACCCAGACCTCGTCCACGCCGGCGGGCCCGCCCCGGCCGGGGTTGAGCAGCGAGACGCCGGGGCCGATGAGCTGGTAGAAATCCTTGTCGCCCGAAACGATGACCGCGTCCACGTTGTGTTCCGGCAGGGCGCGGGCCGCGAGCGTGCCGATCACGTCGTCGGCTTCGTAGCCGGGCACCCCGATGAGCGGGATGCGGAAGGCGGCGAGCAGCTGGGTGACCCGCTCGAGCGCGCTGTCGAAGTCGGCCTGCAGCTCCTCATCCAGCTTGTCGCGGGTGGACTTGTACTCGGGGTAGCGCTCTTCCCGGAACGACGTGCCCATGTCGTGCACCCAGGCGAGATAGTCGGGCTTGTACGTCTCGCGCAGCCGGAGCAGGAAGTTCACCACGCCCCAGACGGCCGAGGTATTCTCGCCCCGAGCAGTGCGGAGCGGCCGGGCGATCATGGCAAAGAACGCCCGATAGATCAGCGCGTAGCCGTCGATGAGGTAGAGTTTGGGGCGTGGGTTGGGCATGGCTCGAAAGGATGGGCGGGATGGGCAGGATGGGCAAGATGGGCTGGCAGGATGGGCGGGCTGTCACCCTGAGGGAGCGTTGCGACCGAAGGGGCCAGAGCTCAAACACGTCTCGATCTGTCCCGAGAGCATTGCGACCGAAGGGGACAGAGCTCAATACTCAGTTTCGGCCCCTTCGCTTCGCTCAGGGTGACAGCTCGCCCGGGATCGCTCGCCCATCTCGCCCATCTCGCCCATCTAGCCCATCCCGCCCATCCTGCCCATCTTTT
>CBINCZ010000359.1:0-3187 GCA_966249295.1 uncultured Gemmatimonadales bacterium | reverse complement strand
CCGAACGATGACAGCGGGTTCATCAGCACGTACTTGGCCCCGATCTCGACCGCGAACGCGCACAGGTCAGCGAACTCTTCCGGGTCGGTGAGCACGTTCGGAGTCGACAGCAGCCCTTGCAGCAGGCCGGCCGCAGCGAGCTTGCGGGTGGTCTCCACCGTCACCTCGAACGAGGCGGAGTTGCCGCGGAACTTGCCGTGCGACGCGGGCCGGAATCCGTCGAGGCTGACGTTGACGTGAACATCGCCCAGGGCGACCAGCTCCGCGATCTGCTCGTCGGTGACGCGGGTGGCGTTGGTGCAGACACCCACCGGCAAGCCCGCCTCGATGACCGCCCGGCAGATCGGCAGCAGCTCGGGGTGGACGAACGGCTCCCCACCGGTCAGCGTGATGCGCTCGACCCGCGCGGCTCGCAGCCGGGGCAGCACCTTTCCGCTGAAGTCGGCCAGCGAGATGTCACCGCCCACCGCCGTCGAGGACACGAAGCAGTGCGCGCAGTGCAGGTTGCAGCGTTCGGTGATCTGCACGAGTGCCTTGCGCTCCCCCTCGCCCACCGATGTCCGGAAGTAGCAGGAGCTGGCATGGGTGTCGAGAATTAAGGACCGTCTCACTCTGGGGCCTCCTGCCCGTCCAAGGTGCTGAAACATCTCTCAGCCCGGCCGTCTCGGATGGCTGCCGGACCCGCCCGACCAGGCCGTCCAGATCTCACCCGCCTTTCCGTTGATCAGCGCAAGAACTGCAGGCGGGAAGACTCCGTGTTCCGTCTTCTGCCTCGGCCAGATCAATGCGAAGCTGCTCGACCTTCCCGCGGGCTACCGCCGACGTCTCTTCGACCGTGCCTCTGAAAAACCGCCCGGTCAGCGCTTCACGGATCGCTTCCTCGACCAGCGCTCCGCAGACTTCAAGCGGCACGCATCCGCCAGGCTTCACCGCCATGGCCGGCCCAGCGCCCGCAGGATCTCCTCGGACAGTTGCTCCGGGCCGCCCGCCTCGATCAGCCTGCCGACGCCCGGCACGTACGCCCACCAACGCCGCGTATGCGACCCCCACCAGCACTGCACCCAGGGGAATCGTTCGCGCAGCCCCTCGGCAGCACGCTGCATCGAAACAGCCGAGTGGGCGGGTGATCTGTCGCCGTAACCGGGGAGCGAAAGTCCGCAATGCCCGCCCATCACCCTTACGGCCCGTTCGTCATCTTTCATCGGGAACGGCTCCTAAAGGTGGCGGTCAGTGATCGAAGCGCCGATAACGCAGTGCGTTCGCTCGGCTACCTGATCGTCACGTTCGGCGGACATTCGGGGAAGGCGCTACCACTAGCCCGACTAGGAACGAGAGCCCGCCCATTCCAAACAGGACTCTCCGCCGCTCAGAGGCGATGCGTAGCCTAGATTTCATGAACGAGCCGCTCGGTTTCTGGTCGACTCCGGCCGTGAGTCAGGCCCTCGCCACCTGCGACGTGCCGACCCTGATGGACGAAATCCGGAAGGCGAGGGGCTGGAGCCAGACCGACCTCGCTGACGCGGTCGGCTACACACAGAGCTGGGCATCCAAGGTGCTCCGCGGGGAGACCTCGCTCACGCTCGCTCAGGTCCGCATCATCATCCGCCGACTCGGCATCCCCCCAGAACTCCTCCGGTTCGGCGATCACCAGATAGACGAGGAAGATCCCACGAATCGCAGGCAATTCGGCAAGCTCGCCGCCTTGGCCCTCTTGCCGTCACCCCGTACCGCGCTCACCACCGGTGAAAACACGGCCGCCGATCTGACGGCCATCACCGGCTCGCAGCGCCGGTTGGACGCGTCCTTCTGCTCCCGCGACCTCATCGATGGCGTCCGCTCGCACCTGGAGCTGGCCGTCCGAGCCCACCGCTCCGCAGGCCCACACGCCCCCGTCGTCGCCGCCGCCGTCAGCGAAGCCGCCGGTTTCGCGGCCTGGCTGTCGATGGACATGCTCGACCTCGGCAGCGCCCGTACCTACTACCGCCAGGCGATCACGGCGGCGAAGCTCGCCAAGAACGACGTGCTCGCCGTCTACATGACCGGGAGCCTCGCCGCCTTCGAGATCGACGCCGCCGGAGACCCGCTGCTCGGCCTCGCCATGATCGACAAAGCCCGCAAGACGCTACCGCTCTCCGCCGGAAGCACACCCACCGCCTGGCTGGCCTCCCTCGAAGCGCTCGCGCACGCCTCCAACCCCCACCCCGACGAGCACGCCGCAACCCAGGCAATCAGGACCGCTGAGCGCGCCATCGCCCGCACCGACGGCCCACCGCCCTGGCCTTGGGTCTACCCCTTCGACCTGACCAAGCTCGCGCGCATCCGAGCCTCAATCGCCGTCCGCCTGGGCCAACCCTCCGAAGCGGCTCGCGCATTCGCCGAGTCGCTTCCGACCGCCCAACCGGCACCCAAACAGGCCGCACTGACCACCCTGGAAGTAGCGACCGCAGCCTGCCAACGCGGCGAAACCGACGAGGCGTTCACCCTCGCCCTCGACGCCCTCAACACCGGCATCACCTACGGCTCCGAACGCATCATCAGACAAGCCCGCCAGTTCCGCTACAGCAACGCCCCCACGACCACGCCCACCGTCGCCCGCTTCGACGACCGACTCAGAACAACCCTGCTCTAGGAGAACCCGTTGCGCATCGCCATCTCCGGCCACCGCTCCCTACCACCCGCCACCGAAGCCCTGGTAGCCGAAGCGCTCAACGAGGCTCTCTCCCCCATCAGCGACAACATCACCGGCCTGACCTGCCTCGCCGACGGCGCCGACACCCTGTTCGCCCGAGCCGTCCTCGCCCACGGTGGCCGGATCGAGGTCATCGTCCCGGCAGAGCAATACCTCGCTGGCCTACCCGACGAGCACCACGCCGAGTACCGCAAGCTCCTCGCCCAAGCCGTGCAGGTGCACCGCATGCCCTTCAGCGAGTCGACCAGCGATGCCCACATGTCCGCTAGCCAACACATGCTGACCCTCGCCGACGCACTCTGGGCCGTCTGGGACGGCCAACCCGCACGCGGCTACGGCGGCACCGCCGACGTAGTCCAAGCCGCCCACGACCTCGACAAACCCGTTCGAGTGATCTGGCCCTCTGGCGCCGACAGAGGTTAACCCAAGGACGCACCACTCGCCTTAGCCTCGATCCACCGGGTGATTGCTGTTCAGGTTGCGGAAACGACAAAAGGG
>CBINCZ010000358.1:0-3222 GCA_966249295.1 uncultured Gemmatimonadales bacterium | reverse complement strand
CCACGCAAGTCACCGGCGGCACCCAGATGACCGGCGATGCAACCGGCCTGGGCGGTCCGTTCAGCGCCTTGCTCGGCACGGTCGGCAACGGGATTGCCGGCGCGGGCGCCACCATCACGAATACCGGCGTGCCGGTGGTGTCCAGTGTCGGGCCGGTGGTGACGGCGGCCGGCACGACCGTGGCGGCGCTGGGCGGTGTGGGAACGGCGGGCAGCGGCAGCTCCGGCAGCAATCCGCTTGGCGGCCTGCTGGGTGGCGTCGGCGGCGTTTCGGGCAGCAGCAATCCGCTGGCGCCCGTCACCGGCCTGCTGGGCGGTGTCTCGGGCGGGAGCACGGCGTTGGCGCCGGTCACGGGCGTGGTGAGCGGGACCGGCAGTTCCGGCAATCCCCTGTCGCCCATCACCAATCTGCTGGGCGGCGTGAGCAGCCTGGCGCACTGAGCAGTACCTGCTGTGCTCTTGAAGGTGCGCGGGCGTGTTCCCGTCGTCCGCGCATCCTTTTTTCAGCCAGGCGGAGAGGGGAGCGTTTTTGTGTTCAGGGAATAATGGAAAACCCTGGCGAATAATCTGGTGGAGGCGGTTTTCGTGCGGGATTTACATTGTTTTTCAATGTGTTGACTCGCCCTTATTTGGTTTGAATTGAGAATTCACTCTAATTCAACGCAAGTACCTTGTTTGAGTTATTCCGTTTGCGCTGCGGCACGCCTATAAAACCGTTACGGTACGTTACGTGACACGCGTGACATGCCGGTAACAACTTGTAGTCAATGTAGTAACGGTGGGGTGGTCGCAGGCCATTCGTGATTTTTTTCACAAGAGGCGAAAACGATTGCGAATATCGGTTTCGGTTTTCGATGTCGCGGAAACGGGTCGCCGGTCAGTCCGGCTGCCAGCGGTCGAATCCACCCCTCCTCGGTTTTTGCGATTCCATAACTGAACCGGCCACGATGGAGCGTCATAGGCCGGTCATGACCAACAACATCCGCAGGGCGAGTGCACGCACAGGAGAGACAGCATGAAACACGCCATTCTTCAGTTCCTTCGCGACGAGCAAGGCGCAACGGCCATCGAGTATGGCCTGCTCGCCGGCCTGATTGCCGCAGTGATCGCGGGCACCGTGACCACTCTGGGCACTGAAATCAAGACTGCGTTCGGGAACGTCTGCACCGCGATCAAGGGCAGCGCCTGCTAGCCAGCCGCCTTGTATAGCCACGCGGACATCGCAGGCTGGGCAAGCGTAGTCGTTCTCGCGGTTCTCGTCATTACGTCGGATCTCCGGTCGCGGCGCGTGCCGAATTGGCTCGTCGCCGTCGGGCTGGTGCTGTCCATCGTGCTCGTCAAGTTCGGGTCGGTGGTGGCGCTCGCCTACGACTGGCGCGACGTGTGGCTGGGCGGCGCGATTGCGCTTGCGGGTTTCCTGCCGCTCTACGCACTGGGCTGGATGGGGGCGGGTGACGTCAAGTTCTTCGCGGTTGCTGGGTTGCTGGCCGGCTGGCATGGCCTGGTGGCGATATGGCTGGTCTCCAGCGTGCTCGCCGGGGTGCATGCGCTGGCGATCCTGCTGCTGCGCAGGGCCGATGCTTCAGCGCCGGCCGGCTGGATGCTGATGCGTGTCTGCCCGGCGCTGGCGCGCTGGCGCGCTGGGACGCCGGACAGGCCGGCCGGCGCGGCATTCCGTACGCCGCCTACATGGCAATCGGGCTGCTGAGCCTGCCGTGGTTGCCCGACGTGATGCGGGTGCCGTGGCTGCCGGGCATGTAGGCGCACAGCACAGACCACAGACCGTCTTGAACGAGAGCCGCTCGAGCGGACCAGCACGCCTAGAAAAGGAGTCGGCCATGCCGACATTGCAACGGGAATGGGTCAGCGCACATCGGGGGCGGGTGGGATTGCGCGCGGCAGCGCGGCGTGGCTGCCGGGGCGTGGCCGCGGTCGAGTTTGCCGTGGTGGTGCCGGTGTTGCTGCTGTTGATGCTCGGTATCGTCTATTACGGCGTGATCTTCGCCATGCAGCAGGCGCTGACGCTGGCCGCGGAAGAAGGCGCGCGCGCGGCGCTCCGGTACCAGTCCACCAATGCCCAGCGCGTGGCCGCGGCGTATACCGCGGTCTCTTCCGTGCTGCCGACCGTTCTCAACGGGCGGGTCCAGACCAACCAGGGCAGCACGCCCCTGGTCGCTTGCCAGAACGTGGCCGGGATGCAATGCCTGAGCGTGGTCCTGACCATGCCGCTGACCACCGGCAACAATCCGCTGCTGCCCGCCATTCCGCTCTTGCCGGTTCCGTCCACGCTGACGGGCTCGGCCGTCGTGCAGCTGGTCTCCGGATCGTGATGCGCGTGGCCGGCTGACACCTCTTTCACGACTGCCCTACGGGTCGCCCAGATGACCAGCAAACATCTCCAGATCATCGCCGCCGCGTTGCTGCTGCTCGCCGTCGTGCTCGGCGTGGTGGCGTGGAAGAACGCGCATCGCCAGCCGGTGCCCGCTGCGGCGCAGCAGAACGAGAACGGCAAGACGCTGTACCCGGTGGTGGTGACCGTCAAGCCGCTGGAGGCGGGCAAGCCCATCACGGCGGACCAGGTCGGCGTCGAATCGTTGCCGATCAATCCGGCCGATGCCTTCTCCGAGGTGAACAAGGTGGTGGGCCGCGAGCCCATCGTGCCGATCGGCATCGGTGTGCCGCTGATCGGTTCGCAGCTGTCGTCGGGGCTGGCGCTGCAGGTCGCGCTCGGGCAGCGCGCGGTGGCGATCACCGTCGATGAGGTGGTCGGCGTGGGCAACCGCGTGATGCCAGGCGACTACGTCGATGTATTCCTGGTGCTGCGCAAGGACGGCCAGGAGATCGACGACAGCAAGGCGCACCTGCTGCTGCCGCATCTGCGCGTGCTGGCTTCGGTCCGCTGGCGGTCAACGAGGGGGAGCAGAAGCCGGCCGATGCCGGCACGGCGGCGACGCGCAGGGTCGACCAGGCCAAGACGGCGGTGCTGGCGGTGCCGGTGGAATCCGTGAGCCAACTGGCGATCGCGCAGCAATCGGGCCGGCTGCTGATGGCGCTGCGCAATCCGTCCGACGAGGCCGAGCCGACCGTGCGGCCGCAGGATGCGCAGGCGCTCGCGGTGGCCAACCGCAATCCGCTCGATGCGGCGCAGGCGGGCGTGTCGCTCGTCAGCGTGACGGGCGGGACGCGCCGCCCGGCGGCCCCATCGTCCGCGGCGCTGCCTGCC
>CBINCZ010000357.1:0-3228 GCA_966249295.1 uncultured Gemmatimonadales bacterium | reverse complement strand
GCTGCGTTGTCGAGCAATGCCGGAAAAACTCTACGCGTCCGACTCGGTCGGCACCCTGGCGCCCGGCCGCGCCGCCGACCTGCTGGTCCTCTCGCGCAATCCGTACCAGGACATCAGGAACACCCGCAGCATCGAGTACGTGATGGCGCGGGGGAACCTGATGCCCGCCGACTCGCTGCGGAGATGGTGAAGGTAGACGCGGGACGCGGGACGTGGGACGCGAACTGCTCTTCCCGCGTCTCGCGTCCCGCGTCCCGCGTCTAGCATGTCCCTCACCTCACTCCTCCTCGCCTGGGCGCTCGTCAGCGCCCTCTTCGTCCTCTGGGAAGTCGTCACAGTCCGGTTCTCCCAAGCCGGCAATGCCGGCGGATGGCTGCGTGCGCCAGTGCGGATCTACGTCACTGAAGCTCTGGTGCTCACGCTGCTGGGCACGCTCTGGTTTGCCAGTATCGGCTCCGGCACCTGGCCGCTGGTCTTCCTGCTGCTCGGTGTCCTGATGGAATGGCCCGGCCCCGTGCGACATGGCATCCACTCCCCCGACGGCTCCCGCCCTGCCGCCCGCCGCATCATGCTCGGCGTGCTGAGGGTGATGGCGGCCGGGGCGGTGATGTGGGGGGTAGTCGGATAGACGGCTGGACGGCTGGAACCCGCGGGCAAGAGCTAGCCGTCTAGCCGTCTAACCGTCCAGCCGCCTATCTTCTTCCATGCGCTGGACACCCACCCAGATGGATCGCCTCGAGAATGCCGCCCGGAAGCAGCTGCGCGTGGCGCTGCGGCGACGGGGCACCGAATACATCGTCACGGCACAGCGGGTGACCACCGTTGGTGGCCGTGAGGCCCTGATCGGGCACCTGCCCATGACCGGCGAGAATCTCACCTTCCGGCTGGACGATGTGGACGAGTTCCAGATCATCGGGGACTGAACCCGCGTGGCGCCAGCTCCCATCCTGGTTCATCTCGACGAAAGCTGTCTCGGCAATGGTCGCACCGGTGACAATCCGGGCGGCGCCGGCGGCGTGATCGAGACCCGCACCGCCTCTGGCATCCAGCGACGGGACATCTATCTCTCCTCACCGGCCACCACTAACAACCGCATGGCACTCGCCGGCGCCATCGCCACGCTCAAGGCGCTGTCGGCCAAGGGCCGGCGGCTCCGCGTCACCATCGTGTCCGATTCCGAATACCTGGTGAAGGGGATCCGCGACTGGGCGCCGAAGTGGGAGTCCCTCGGCTGGCGCCGGAAGGGCGGCGCGATCGAGAACCTGGAGTTGTGGCAGGAGCTGGTGCGCCGCGCGCGCGACCACGACGTGGACTGGCGCTGGGTCCGCGGTCACAAGGGGCACGCCAAGAACGAATACGCCAACGACCTCGCCATCAAGGCCGCGAAGGAGCAGATCAACTCAGGCGGCGTGACCGAGTCGGGGTTCCTGGATTGGCTGGAGGAGAAGCGAAAGAAGGGGTTGTATCTGGGGTATGATCCGGATGAGGAGCTAAGCGCTAAGCGCTAAGCGCTGAGAGCTGAGAGCTGAGAGCTGAGAGCTGAGAGCTGAGAGCAAAAAACATGAACCACGGAGACACGGAGCAAAGCTGCTAGTACTCATCCTCCGTGTCTCCGTGCCTCCGTGGTTTAATTCGAGAAGTCAGTCTATTTGATCCGCTTAGCCTCGTCACTCGAAGTCTCCGCGCCCTTTCGCAGAGTCAAATCCGCCGGTACGTCCATCTTGATGTAGACCCCATTGGCACCCCGGCCGAGCATGCTGGCGGCGGGATGAATGAACAGCCCCGTGGCGTCGAGGGTATCCACCGAGCCTGAGGTCGAGAGATCGCCCACATCGCGCAGGATCGGCTGCGCCTTGTGGAGCTGGTCGGCGTAATCCACTGCCAGGTCGGCCTGGAGCGGCGCGAGGCCGGGCAGCACCAGTGTCCCCCCGGTGATCAGCAGGCTGCGCGCACCGCCGGCATTGAACGGCAGTGCCTCGTATTCCTTCACGTCCGAATTGACATAGTCGCCGGTGGCGATGCCGTCGAGCGCCGAGAGAATGGCGGCCACGTTAAGGGCGCGGAGCCGCTGCTTCTCGGGGTCATCGGGCAATGCGCCGCTTTCGATCAGCACCGTGCTGGTGCCCCACGCCTGCATGTGGTCGCCGAAGGCACGCGGGTTGTAAGTATCGTCGTAGTGCGCCATGCGACCGGGAATTTCACTGCGGAGTGTCTCCACAATCCGCGCCGCGACCTGGCCGGCGCGGGTGCGCACGTCATTGTACGTGTCGCTCGCGTCCGTGGGGGGTGCCTGCAGCGCAATGGCTGTCTGGAGTCCGTTGCGCCCGGCGCGGGTCCGCGCGTTCTGGTCGTGAAGATTGAAGCCGAAGTCGGGGCGCAACTTGTCGCGCAGCGCCTTGAGGATTTTCCCCTCCGGCGTGGCCCGCCGGGCGGCATCACGGTTGATGTCGATGCCCGCCGCATTCTCCCGGCGGAACAGCTCGGCGCCATCGGGATTGAGCATCGGGACGAAGGTGACCGTGAGCTTGCTGGCGAGCCGGTCGCGCAGCTCGCTGGGCGCCGAGTCGGCCAGGAACGCAAAGATATCGGCCAGAGCCATGCTGGCGGTGGACTCATCACCATGCATCTGGGACCAGAGCAGTGCCGTGGTGGGGCCGTGGCCGAAAGTCACCGTCTGGATGGACCGGCCCTGCATCGAGCGTCCCACCTGCTCGGTGCGCAAGGCGGGCGACGCGAGCGAGGGGGCGACTGCCTTCCAGAACTGGTCGTGAGTGAAGCGCCGGGTCGTGATGGCCGCAACCTTGTACCGCCTGGCCAGCGCCAGCAGCTGGGCAGTATCGGGCGGCGCGGTGGGCGTCGAGTGGGGCATCATGGCCACGCTGAGCGTGGTGAGCGCGGCGAACAGCGCCGCGCCGATGGAGATGCGGATGGTCTTGGGCATGAAGGATATGATGGCCTCATGCGGGCGATGACGCCAGCCTGTCAGCGGCGACGATGCTGGCGTCCCACTTCACGTCCGGCATTGTCCAGGACGATGATCGGGCTCGGCAGCGTCCGTTCCAGCAGCCGTCGTGGCTTCGCCCGGAGCTGGGCGAGCGCGCCCGCGGCCATGACGAGCGGCTCCGACGGGGCGAGGGACACGGCGTAGCCCAGGTCCTGCAGCGAGCCGATCGTCATCCCGGTCAGGGCGTTGTCGGCGTTGCTGATGAAGCCGGTCATCAGCTCCTG
>CBINCZ010000356.1:0-3251 GCA_966249295.1 uncultured Gemmatimonadales bacterium | reverse complement strand
AACATCCCGGTTGCCCAACCACACAGGGGAGAGATGCCATGTCTCATCGCTCCACTCGCTGGATCGTCCCTGCCGTCCTGCTCGCGGCGCTGACTGCGGCCGTCCCCGCCCGGCGCGACTCCTTCTCGCTGGTGCTGGAGCGCGACGGCAATGCCTGGCGCGCCACATGTGATGCTGGCTGCGGATGGACGGAGGGCGGGACCCGCAGACCCGCCATCTTCGGAACCACCGTCGTGATTAACAATTACGGGTTCGAGGGATGGCTGGAGCCGCACATAACTACCGCGACATTCGAGTTCAAGGTGAGCGCCGACGGGAAGAATGGCTGGAAGGCCGAGGGGCTCAAGGGTACGGCGTGGACCGAGCTGGGATTCCGGTGCGCCACGAGTCCCTGCCGGGCGCGCATCACGGAAATGGGCGTCGAAGGCGTGCGGTAGCGTGGCATGACCATACGGCTCGATGGTCGCGCCGTTCTGCTCGGCGCCCTGCTGCTCCTGGGCTGCGGGCCGAACAGTCCGCTGCCCGCATCCCGATCGGCATCGTACGTAACACTTCCCGCCCCGCCCGATATTGCCCAGGACTCGGCGACCGCGGACCGGAAGCTCATTCGCACCGGTCAGCTGCAGGTTCGGGTGGATGATGTCGCTGAAGCTGTGGCGCACACCGACAGCATCGTCCGCGCCAACGGCGGGCTCGTCGCCGACAGCCGCCTCACGCAGGAGGACGAGAGCCGGCATCGCGCCGACCTCACGCTCCGGGTGCCAGCGGACGCGCTCGACAAGACGGTGACGGCGCTCAAGGCCCTCGGTACTCCCACCAGCGAAGCCACCAACCAGCAGGACATCACCAGGGACTACACGGACCTGGAGACGCGGCTTGCCGTGAAGGAGCAGGAGCTGGCCCGCCTCCGTGAGCTGCTCGCCAACCGCACCGGCAAGCTCTCGGATGTGCTGGAAGTCGAGCGCGAGATCACCCGTGTCGTCACCGACATCGAGCAGATGAAGGGCCAGCGCCGCTACTACGACAACCAGGTGGTCATGTCCACCCTCTCGCTCACGCTCTTCGAGGCCGGCGCTCTCCGCCCCGTACCCGGCATGAGCATCGGCATTGCCATCAAGGAGTCGCTCCAGACGCTGAACACTTCCGGCGGCCTGCTGATCTACTTCGTGGTGCTGCTGGCCCCGTGGATTATCGTTGGTGCCATCATCCGGTGGCTGATTGTCCTCTGGCGCCGTCGCCGGGGCACGTAGGGCGTTCGCCAGTCTTCATCGGACCATCATCATCCTGACATCTGAACTCCACGGCATGGACTGGTTGCTCCCGTATCATGGAGCCACCACTCCACCGTGGGGTATCGATGCCATCACGACTCAGCCGTCTTCTGGTGATGTTGCTGGCAGGCTGCGGCTACGAGCACGCGCCGCGCTCCGGTCCGCTGGCGGCGTTGGCCGACTCGCTATTCCCTCCTGGCATCAAGTTGGAGTGCAAGCGCGAAGTTCCGGCACTGCCTGAGCCCTTACCGACTGCGCGGGTTTGTCAGAGTCCGAGTTCCCCCAACTGGCTTGACGTTGGCAGGTCTGGACGGGTCCTTAGTGTGATCATGAACTGGCCGGATGACAGCGCCGGCACGCTGAGGGCGTCAAACGACAGCACGTATTTCACCAAGGCGACCGGCCTCGAGGTGAGCCGGGGCGAGGCCGACGCGACAGCTGAGGAGTACCATTGGAGGACGGACACTGTCTGCTATAGTCTGGATCGTGCCTTTGATCACCAAGGATACCAGGAGGACTGGTATCTGCCTGAAAGGTTCGGGTTCTGCATGTAGGACCCGCGGACGGTTGAGCTGGCGGCCCGGACGACAGTGACAGTCCGCAGATTTCGCAGATTACGCAGATTGACTTGTGGGCACCCATAGCTCCGGATTCCCAGCCCGCAACGGTGCCATCTGTGACATCTCGTTCTATCTGTGTCATCTGTGGGTTAGAATCTCACGCAGCGCCCGACCCCTGACGCTCGACGCTCGACGCCAGCAGTCAGCAGCCAACGACCAATAAAGGATCTCCCATGCCCACCCCCGCCAAGAACACCATCTGCCTCTGGTTTGATCGCGACGCCGAGGAGGCCGCGCGGTTCTATGCCAGCGTGTTCCCGGATACCAAGGTGACTGCGGTGCACCGTGCTCCCGGTGACTATCCCTCCGGCAAGCAGGGCGACGTACTCACGGTCGAGTTCACCGTGATGGGTATTCCCTGCATCGGCCTCAACGGCGGGCCGATGTTCCAGCAGACGGAGGCCTTCTCATTCCAGGTCGCCACGGTGGATCAGGAAGAAACCGACCGCTACTGGAATGCTATCGTAGGCAATGGCGGCAAGGAGAGCGCCTGCGGGTGGTGCAAGGACAAGTGGGGTGTCTCCTGGCAGATCACGCCCATCGTGCTGACCCAGGCGATCAGCGATCCCGATCCTAAGGCCGCCAAGCGCGCGTTCGATGCCATGATGGAGATGGGGAAGATCGATATCGCGAAGATCGAGGCGGCGTGGAAGGGGAAATAGGGCATGGGGGCATGAGGCTTGGGGCGTGGGGCTTAAGGCTTAAGGCTTAAGGCTTGAGGCTTAAGGCTTAAGGCAGCGAATCTCGCACCGGCGAGTCATTGCGAGCCCCGAAGGGGCGAAGCAACCTTGCAGCCCGACCGGGATCAAGGCGCCGGAGTCACCCTTTTCAACGCAGAGTCGCAGAGCACGCGGAGGGCCGCAGAGGCTTCGTGACTCGTGACCCGCGACCCGCGACCACCAGCAATGACCATCCAAACCGATCGCCTGGCAGACCAGCTCCGCCGCATCCTCGAGGGCGAGGCGTGGCATGGGCCGGCGGTGCTCGAGCTGCTGGCTGATGTCTCGGCGGAGCAGGCGGCGAGCCACCCGATCCCAGGCGTGCACAGCATCTGGGAGCTGGCGCTGCATCTCACCAGTGACTATTCGCTGGTTCTTCGGCGCATCGCCGGTGACGGTCGCGGGCTGCTGCCGGATGAGGGCTGGCCTGCCTGCCCTGCACCGACCGAGGAGAACTGGCAGGGGGCAATCGCGGAGCTCAAGCGACTGAATCAGGAGCTGCGGGACGCGGTGCGGCAGTTTCCGGCCGAGCGGCTGGACGAGCTCCTGGTTGCCGAGTCGCCTTGGACGGCGTTTATGCAGTTCATCGGCGTCACCCAGCACAACGCCTATCATGCCGGCCAGATCGCGCTGCTGAAGCG
>CBINCZ010000355.1:0-3252 GCA_966249295.1 uncultured Gemmatimonadales bacterium | reverse complement strand
GTCGACCGTTCGCTGCGCGCACAGGGACGCGAGGCGTGTCGCGCACCCGATCGGCCACCACGGCATCCCGATGTGCACCGTCACCGGCGTAGCGCCCGCCTTTGCGAGCGACACTGCCGTGCTCCGCCCCGCCGCTGCGGCCGACAGCACTCGACCACCAGCGGAGACCGGCGGTGCACCCGCGCTCGCGCGCACGACGAACGACGAATCGTTAGGCCGGAAATACACCGAGACGTTACCAGTTCCGCTGCGACCGCTGCTTGGCGCCGGGATGCGGACGTCGACGCCCTGCCCCGCACCGACGCGGACGGTATCGAGCAGGAACGCGTACTGCCCGACCACCTGCAGCGAGTAACGCGATCGTCCATCCGACCGCCACCACCGCCCTCCCCCGACCAGTCGTCACCGGGTCAACGCTGGGCAGTGCGTCGTGTACTGCTCACGACCAGGACCGCCGTCGCGATGGCGACCTTGAGCAGGTCACCGATGAAGAACGGCAGGAATCCTGATCGGAAGGCCAAACCGGGATCACCACCCAGCAATGCAAGCTGCGACACGCCACCCAGGTGTATCACCGCCATGGAGACCGTGAAGACCAGCACTGACCAGCATGCCAGGGCCACGCCCGTGAGCCCTCGGGTGCGGGCGAGCCCTGCAACTGCCGCAGCCAGCGGGAAGGCCAGGAGATAACCGCCGGTCGGCCCCACCAGGCGCCAGGCGCCGCCATGTCCCATCGCAAAGATCGGGGCACCGAGAGCGCCTGCCAGCAGGTAAGCACCCAGGGCCACGGCCCCGTCCTTCGGACCGAGCCACGCGCCGACGAGAAGGACCGCGAGCGGCTGAAGGGTGAAGGGAATGGGAGTGAACGACAGCGGGAGGGCAATCTGGGCACTCAGCGCGACGACGAGTGCGCCGAGACCGATCCGGAAGGTGCGGCTCAGCAGGTCGGGCCGCGCCGAGACACGCCGGGTGGACACTGGCTGCATCAGATCTTCTCCACGGAGAGAGCCACAGCGTTTCCGCCACCGAGACAGAGTGTGGCGAGGCCGGTCGCCTTGTTGCGATCATCGAGGGCCGCGAGCAGCGTGGTCAGGATACGCGCGCCACTGGCGCCGATGGGATGACCCAGCGCGATCGCACCGCCGTTCACGTTGACGCGACCCCAGTCCCAGCCCAATTCCCGCCCATCGGCCAGTGCCTGCACGGCAAAGGCTTCATTGGCTTCGATGAGGTCATAGTCGTTGATGCTGGTGCCCGCCTTCTTCATCAGGTTGCGGACCGCCACGATGGGAGCAAAGAACAGATCCTTCGGCTCGCCACCGCCGGAAGCATAGGCCGTGATGCGCGCACGTGGCGTGAGCCCGTGTGCCTTGGCAAAAGCGAGTGACGTGACCACCAACGCGCTGGCGCCGTCGTTCAGTCCGGGAGCATTGCCGGCGGTCACCGATCCCACCTTGCGGAACGCGGGCTTCAACCTGGCCAGCGCCTCAAGCGACGTGTCCTTGCGGGGGCCTTCATCGGTGTCGACAACCGTATCGCCCTTCTTGCCCGGAATGACCACCGGGACGATCTCGCCCTTGAACCGGCCAGCCTCCTGCGCTGCCACCGCCTTCTGGTGGCTCTCCAGCGCAAACTGGTCCTGCTCCTCGCGCGAGATCCCGGCCTTCTCCGCGGTGTACTCGGCGTACTCCCCCATGTGATTGTTGCCGAAGGAGTCCCAGAGGCCGTCGTGGATCATGCCATCCACCATGGTCTGGTTGCCGGCCTTGATTCCGTTGCGGTAGCCGTAGACGTAGTGCGGCGCCGAGGACATGGACTCCTGTCCGCCGGCGATAATGCACCCCGAGTCGCCTGCCCTGATGGCCTGCGCGGCAAGCATCACGGCCTTGAGGCCCGACCCGCACACCTTGTTGATGGTAAGAGCCGGCACCGTCCCCGGCACCCCGCCATGAATCATGGACTGGCGAGCGGGAGCCTGGCCGCTCCCTCCTTGTACCACCTGCCCCATGATGACTTCGTCGATGGTTGAGGCGTCGAGTCCAGCGCGCGCGATGGCCTCGCGGATGACGGTGGCGCCGAGCTGGGGCGCGGTGAGGCTTGAAAGCCCGCCGAGATAGCGGCCGATCGGCGTCCGAACGGCCGAAACGATGACTGCTGTAGTGTGGTCTGACATGGCCCGGAAAGTAGCGGGATGGGCTTCAGGGTGCGAGCGCCCGGGACCGGTTCCGTTCCACCACCCGCGCAATGAATTCATCTACCGGGATCACGTCCTGCTTCTTCCCGCTCCCGCGCACCCGCAGCGCCACCGTGCCCGCCTCGGCTTCGCGCTGCCCGACGACAGCCATGTAGGGCACCTTCTGCACTTCCCCCTCACGGATCCGGTAATTGAGGGTCTCGTGGCGGTCATCGACATGGGCGCGGATGCCGGCAGCCCGAAGCTGTGCGAGGATGCCATGCGCATGCTCCGCCTCCGACTCGCCAATCGGGATGATCCGCACTTGCTCCGGCGCCAGCCAGACAGGGAACGCACCGGCGAAGTGCTCAATCAGGATCGCAATGAACCGCTCGAACGACCCGTTCACCGCCCGGTGGATTACCACTGGCCGGTGTTCCGTATTGTCCTCCCCCACATACGTCAGATCGAACCGCTCGGGAGCCGCGTAGTCGAGCTGGATCGTTCCGAGCTGCCAGCTTCGGCCGATCGAGTCGGTGACGTCGAAGTCGATCTTGGGACCGTAGAACGCGCCGTCGCCGGGCTTGAGCTCGTACGGCAACCCGGTCGCGTCCAGCGCCCCCTTGAGCGCCGCCTCGGCGCGGTCCCACATCTCGTCGGTACCGATCCGGGTCTCGGGCCGGGTGGCGAACTTGACGATGGCCTCGAGGCCAAAGGTGCGGTAGTAACCGAGAATGAAATCCACGAGGAATTTCACCTCGTCCACGATCTGGGCGTCGGTGAGGACGACGTGGCAGTCGTCCTGGGCGAACTGTCGCACCCGCGTGAGCCCGGACAGTGCCCCGGTCAGCTCGTTCCGGTGCAGCACGTCGAACGTAACGTAGCGAAGCGGCAGCTCGCGATACGAATGCTTCTTCGCGGAGTAGAGCAGGTAGTGCGAGGGGCAGTTCATGGGCTTGAGCGACGCGTCGGCCTCGCCCGTCTCGCGGTTCAGCACCATGAACATGTTTTCCCGGTACTTGCCCCAGTGCCCCGACAGCTCCCACAGCATCTTGTTGTAGATGAGTGGGGTCTTGACC
>CBINCZ010000354.1:0-3253 GCA_966249295.1 uncultured Gemmatimonadales bacterium | reverse complement strand
GTCCGGTGAGCGCTCATGAGTGCTGCCGTGCACGTCTCCGTCTTCGCCAAGACGGACCTGGGCCAGACACGCGAGCACAACGAAGACTCCTTCCTGGTGGCCGACCTCTCGACCGGGACCGCCAGCCTGATGCCGGACGTGCGCGAGCACGACGTGGGCGAGCGCGGATCCCTGTTTGTGGTCGCAGACGGGATGGGCGGCGCCGCGGCCGGTGAGCTGGCCAGCTCGATGGCTACGGAGGTCATCTGGCAGCACCTGCTCACCACCTGGGCCACCGACACCGAACTCTCGCCGGAGCTGTTCGCGCTACGGCTGCGCGAGGCCGTCGAGCGTGCCAACGCCGAGCTGTTCCAGTACGCGGAAGAGCACCCCGAAGTGCACGGGATGGGCACGACGCTCACGATGGCGGGCGTCTTCGGTTCGGAGCTGTACCTTGCGCAGATTGGCGACAGCCGGGCCTATCTCATCCGCGACGGCCGCACTTTCCAGCTTACCCGCGACCAGTCGCTCACCCAGCGGCTCATTGACGCGGGCGAGCTGAGTGAGGAAGAGGCCGAGAAGAGCGAGCGCCGCAATATCATCCTCCAGGCGCTTGGACCTGACCTGCAGATCCGCGTGGACCTCAGCCACCAGGCGCTGCGTCGTGACGACCTGCTGATCATGTGCTCGGACGGCCTGTCCGGACTGGTCAAGCGCGACGAGATCGGCGAAGTGGCGGGACGAATTACGTCGCTGCCCGACCTCTGCAGCGCGCTCATCGACCTGGCCAACTCGCGGGGCGGTCCCGACAACATCACGGTGGTGGCCGCGCGGTTCGGTGGCGAGGGTCTGGCGCCGCCCGAGCCGAGTGACGACGTCGGCTACCACAACCTCGACATCGAAGAGGTCACCACGGTCGAGTTCCCCGCCGCTGCCCCGCTGGTGCCGCCTGAGCAGCGCACCGGGTCGCCCCGGACGGTGCTGCTCAGCGCCGTTGTCATTGCCATCATCGTCATCATCGCGCTGGTGCTCCTCTTCTGAGACGGTCTCCCCTCGACCGCTGCCTGCGGGGCTCCACGTGAACATCCGGGAACTGATTACCTCCACTCCGGTCCGCACCCGGATGGCGTGGATCGGCGCAATCGCGTTTGCCTCCGGCTTCCCGTTCGGCCTGATCAACGAGACCATGCCGGTGTACCTCCGGAGCGAGGGTGCCGGGCTGGTGGAGGTGGGCCTGGTGGCCACGGTCACGCTGCCGTGGACCATCAAGTTCCTGTGGGCGCCGCTGGTGGACCGGGTTGGATCGCGGCGGCTCTGGATCACCGGCTGCCTGGCGCTGCTCTCCGTGCTCACGCTGCTGGTGGGACACGTCAATGTGCACACGCTGGCGCCGCGCTTCTGGCTGCTGCTCGTGGTGATGGTGACGCTCTCGGCCACCCAGGATATCGCGATCGACGCCTACACCATCGAGACCACCACCGAGCGCGAGCTGGGCGTTGCCAACTCGGTGCGAATTGCGCTCTACCGGGTGGCCATGTTCGTGGCTGGCGGGCTGCTCATCTTCATCGCCGGACGGGCCAGTTGGCCCATCGCATTCACGGTGGGTGCAGGTGCACTCGCGGCGCTGGCTGTGGCCGGCCTCGCACTCCCCACGGCCACCGACACCGGCGCCACCCAGCAGTCGCTCTGGGAACCGATCCTCGCGCTGCTGCGCCGGCCCGGCATCGGCTATGTCATTCTCTTCGCGCTGATCTTCAAGCTGGACGTGGCGTTCCTGGAACCGATGATGCGGCCCTTCTGGGTGGACCGGGGGCTGTCGCTCGAGGAAATCGGTGCAGCGCTGACGACGGGGCGCATCTTTGCCACCATCGCCGGAGCAACGCTGGGCGGCGTCCTCACCAGCAAGTGGGGCATCCGCACCGCGCTCTGGGCGCTGGGCGCGGTGCAGGCGCTATCCGCGCTGGGCTATTTCGGCGCAGCCATGACTCTGGGCAAGGCCGCGGTGTACGCGGCTGCGATTTTCGAGAATTTCGCGGCGGGACTGGGCACAGCAGCCTTCGTGGCCTATCTCATGAGCGTGGCCGAGCGCCGCTTCGCGGCGACCCAGTATGCCCTGCTGTCGGCGCTGATGGCGGTCACCCGTGCGGGTGCCGGCGCAGCCGCCGGCACCATGGACGAGCGCCTGTGCTATGCACCGGATTTCATTGTCACGTTCGTGCTGGGCCTGCCGGCCTTTCTCCTGATTCCCCTGCTCCGCCGCTCCGCGCGGCCGGACGAACTCAGCGACTCACCCGCGGCATGAGCCAGCGGGCGACCGCCTCCTGCATCAGGCGCTGGCGATGCCAGGCAATGATGATGGGGGCGTTGCCGGGAACACTGGCTGCGAGTCGGGGATGACCGAAAAGCACGATCAGGTCCGCCTGAGGCGCGAACTCCCGTAACCGGGCAAGCGCGTCCGCCCCGAACCCAGCTCGACCCTTCCACGCCCTCGGCTCCGAATACGCAATGACAATGCGGCTGCCCCCGCTCCCAAACGCCACGCCGGCATCTTCCAGCGCGCGGGTGATCCAGTCGGCAGGGCTCGCGGGATAGGGGCCGCCCTGGTCGTCGTCAACGATCGTGACGTTGATCGGCTGGCGCAGGGTCGGGATGGTGCCACGGAGCGGGGGCGCAGCGAGCAGGCGATCAGCGAGTGACACGCCCATGCCCGCCATGCTCTCGGTGTTCCCGGCACTCGCCAGCCGCCCTTGCAGCTCGCAGAGCGCTTCGACGCGAGCCAGCGCCGCTTCGATTCGTTCTATCGTGAGCACGCCGGAATGCTGGGCTTCATGCAAGGCATCGCTCGCGAGGCCGAGATTCCGGGGATAGAGCAGGATGTCGACCCCGGCCGCGATCGCAGCGACGTAGGCATCGGCCTCTGATCGTCCCTCGAAAGCGCCTTCCATGATCAGCGCATCACTCACGACCGCACCGGTGAACCCCAGCTCCGATCGGAGCATGCCGAGGATGGCAGGTGAGATCGTGGCCGGCAGGCGTTCCGGGTCAAGTGCGGGAAAGGATACGTGTGCCGTCATGCAGGCGGCGACCCCCGCGCTGATGCCGGCACGGAACGGGCGCAGGTCGTCATCAAGCTCGCTGCGAGCGGCAGGCACCAGGGGCAGCCCGGCGTGCGAATCGGTCAGCGTGCGCCCGTGGCCGGGAAAGTGCTTGATACACGCCAGTGCACCCGCACGCTGGCATCCCTCCACCCACGCGGCGACACAGGCGCCGACCC
>CBINCZ010000353.1:0-3261 GCA_966249295.1 uncultured Gemmatimonadales bacterium | reverse complement strand
AGCGCTGAGCGCTAAGCGCTAAGCGCTCAGCTGTCCGCCTGTCCGACTGTCCGCCTGTCCGACTTAAAGGCAATCGCAAACAACACACACACCATCATGGCACCCGCGGCGGGCACCAGCCAGATCGCGTGCCAGTCGTGGGTCACGGTGGTGCAGCCTTCGAGCGCGCCGCCGCCCTGGCAGCTGGCGTAGCGGTCCACCACGGCGCCGCTCACGAACGCGCCGATGAAGTAGCCCACGCCGTTGGTGACGAAGTTGATGAACCCCTGGGCCGCGGCGCGGATCTTCGGTCCCGCCTTCTCGTCGGTGTAGATCTGCCCGCTCACGAAGAAGAAATCATAACAGATGCCGTGCAGCAGGATGCCGATGTAGATGAGCGGCATCACCGGCCCCGCCGCGCCGTAGCCGAAGGCCAGGTAGCGCAGTGCCCACGCGGCCATCCCGGCCAGCATGATGACCTTGATCCCGAACCGGCGGAGGAAATAGGCCAGGAAGAGCATGAACACCAGCTCGCTCATCTGGCCGAAGGTCTGGATGAAGGCTGGGTCGGGGGCGCCGACCTCGTTCAGGTACGGATTGGCAAAGGTGTAGTAGAACTGGAGCGGGATGCAGAGCAGAAACGAGCCGAGGACGAAGACCAGGAACGATCGGTCCTTGAGCAGGCTCAGTGCATCGAGTCCCAGCGCGTCGCGGACACTGAACGGGGCGCCGGCTGCCTTGGGCGGCGTATGCGGCAGGGTAAACGAGTAGAGGCCGAGCAGGATCGAGGCGCCGGCCGCAACGCGCATCGGCAGTGCCAGCGCGTCGGCATGGAGCACCTTGCCGATGATGATCCCTGCCACGATCCAGCCGATGGTGCCGAGGACCCGGATGAAGGGGAACTCGCGGGCGGGGTCCTGGACGTGGTGGAACGAGATGGAATTGGACAGCGACAGCGTCGGCATGTAGCAAAGCGCGTAGAGAATCAGCAGCGGGTAGAACGTGCCGAAGCTGGTGAGGGTCGAGACGTACCAGAGCAGCACCCCGCCCACCAGGTGGAGAATGGCCAGCAGCTTCTCGGTGGAGAAGAACCGGTCGGCCACGATGCCGATGAAGAAGGGCGACACCAGCGCCGCGATGGCGGTGGCGCCGTAGGCGAGCCCCACCTCGCGCCCGCTGAAATGCAGCGTCTGGCTGAGGTAGGTGCCCATGGTGACAAACCAGGCACCCCAGACGAAGTACTGCAGGAACATCATGGTGGAGAGCTTGGATTTGCTAGAGGGCATGGGCGTGAGGGTTTAGGGCTTAGGGCTTAAGGCTTAAGGCTTAAGGCTTAAGGGGTCACGAGTCACGGGTCGTGACGCAAGATCCACGACTCATGACTCACGACTCATGACTCGTGACTCACGACTCTCAAGGGGATTCCCGAAGCTACGGCGCGCCGGGCGGGGGCGCAATCGGCCGCCCCTCTTGCTCGATGCGCCGCCGCCGACCAAGATGGGTACGATGACCCCCCATCACGTGCGGCGCTGCCTCGTGCTGCTGGCCACGATCGGGGCGCCCGGTCTGGCCGCGCAGCGCCCCCCCGCCGTGGTGCCGCACGGCGACTACACCGTGCGCTCATGGACGGTCAGGGACGGGCTCCCCTCCAACACCATCAACGACATTCTCCTCGCCAGCGACGGCTATCTCTGGCTCGCCACCATCGAGGGCGTGGTCCGGTTTGACGGACTGCGCTTCGCTGTCTTCAACGCCACCAACACGCCGGCGCTGCCCGGCAACCGTATCACCCAAGTAGCGGAGGGGCCGGCCGGATATCTCTGGATCAGGTCGGTGCCGAACGGGCTGACGCTCTACCACGATGGCCGCTTCACCCGAGTGGCGATTGCCGGTGACAGTTCGGGTGCGCTGCGCATCGCGTACGTGGAAGACTCGACCGCGTGGGTAATGACGCGCCGCGGACTGGCCAGCTTCCGTGACGACAGCATGCGCGCGTACCGGCCCGGTGCGATACCGGCGGGCGCGGACCGGGTGGTGCGGGATGGGTCCGGGCGCCTCTGGATCGGGATGGACCAGGGCGGGATCTACCGCGTGGAACCGGGGGGCGCCGTGCGGTACTTCGGCCCCGCGGATGGCGTGCCGCTCGTTCCGGTGTCCAGCATCCTGGTGGACCGGACGGGCGCCGTCTGGGCGGGACTGACGGGCGGGCTGATCCGGATCCGTGACGACACGGTGCTCTCGATACCGCATCCGGGGGGCCGCTGGCCCGGTCGCACCCAGGTGCAGACGCTCGATGCCGAGGGCAATATCTGGGTCGCGGCCGACGCCGACGGCTGGTGGCGGTTCGACCCGTCAGGGAGGGGCACGCGCCAGGCGAGGCCCCTGCACGGTGGCTGGGCCGGCGAGGTCGTGATGGCGCCCGACCATTCGCTCTGGCGCACGGAACTGGACACGTCGGCGAACTCGGCGTTCACCGGAACGCTGTACCGGGGCGACCAGCCGGTTGTTACCGTGCCGACGGGAATCCGGCGCGTTGCCTTCGGCGCCGGAGGCGCCGCCTGGATCGCCACCGCCAGCGGGCTGGTGCGCGTCGCTCCCCGGCCACTGCGCGTGATCGGCGCGGAAGCCGGTCTTCCCAGCGTCAATGTGTACCCGATCCTGCAGGACCGGAGCGGGCAGTTCTGGGTTGGCACCTCCGGCGGCGTTGTCCGTCTCGGCGCGGTGCCCTTCCGTCCGGCCATTGATCCTCGCGGCGGCAATGTGCTGTCGCTGTACCAGGATCGTGGCGGGACCATCTGGGTGGGGCAGTTCGGGCCGACTTGCGTCGTAACCGGCGAGCGCTGCATCGAGGCAAACCTTCCAGGTGCCGGCTCTGCGGGTCGTGGCGTGCGCGCAATGCACGAAGATCGTGACGGCCGCGTCTGGCTGGGCGGGAACAATGGCCTCGCTGTCGGAGACGGGCCGGCCGGCGAGCGGAACTGGCATGCCGTCAGGTCCGCCGATGGCTTCCCGTCCAATGCGGTCCGGGCCATCGTGGAACTGCGTGACGGCGAGCTGCTCTTTGCCACCCAGGGCGACGGTGTGCTGCGCCTCATCGATTCGGCGCGGTTCGAGGTCTTCGGCAAGGACGCCGGGCTTCCCTCCGACCTGGTGCGCGATCTGTACGAGGACGGCGCGGGGTATCTGTGGATCGCGCTGGAGGACCGCGGCCTCTGCCGGCTCGACCGCCACGGAAAGCGCGCGCTGGCCGATGGCACGCTGGCCTGCCTCGATACCCGGGCG
>CBINCZ010000352.1:0-3271 GCA_966249295.1 uncultured Gemmatimonadales bacterium | reverse complement strand
TTCCCGCGCAAGCGGGAATCCATGAGGGAGTCGCACATGGCACTTCACTTCGGCTGATGCGTCCGGCGTGGTGAAGTGCCGTGCCTGAAGCCCTCATGGACCCCGTCACCCCGGTGAAAACCGGGGTTTCGCTGGGGTGACGAATTTCTGAGCTCCGACTTCTCGCGACTCGCGACTCGCGACCCGCGACCCGCGACCCTCATAATCTTACCCCTGCCTCCCCGTCCCACACTGTGACCTGGCTTCCAGCCGGGCTGTGAAGTCGGCGATGGTGCGGGTCAGCCCTTCCTCCAGGGGAATATGCGGCTCCCAGCCAAGGAGTGCCCTGGCCCGGGAAATATCGGGGCGCCGCCTGGTGGGATCATCCTGCGGCAATGGCCGCATCACGATTTCCGAGCTGCTGCCACAGAGCCGGCAGGTCATCTCCGCCAACTGCCGCATGGTGAACTCGCCGGGGTTGCCAAGGTTCACCGGGTCGGTGATGCCGTCGGCGTCCATTAGCCGGATCAGCCCATCGACAAGGTCGTCCACGTAGCAGAAGGAGCGGGTCTGCTCCCCTGTGCCGTACAGGGTTATCGGCTCGCCCCGGAGCGCCTGCAGGATGAAGTTGCTCACCACCCGCCCGTCGTTCTCCGCCATCCTCGGCCCGTAGGTATTGAAGATCCGCGCGATGCGGATGTCCACGCCCGCCTGCCGGTGGTAGTCCGACATCAGCGTCTCGGCCACCCGCTTGCCTTCGTCGTAGCAGGCGCGCGGCCCGGTAGGGTTCACGTTGCCCCAGTACGACTCCACCTGCGGATGCACCGCGGGGTCGCCGTACACCTCGCTGGTGGAGGCCTGGAGAATCCGCGCGCCCATGCGCCGGGCGATCTCCAGCATGTTGAGTGCGCCCATCACGTTGGTCTGCACCGTCTTCATCGGGTTGACCTGGTAGTGAATGGGCGAGGCGGGACAGGCAAGGTTGAAGATCCTATCCACGTCCACCAGCAGCGGCTCGCAGACGTCGTGCTCCACGAAGCGGAAGCCGGGCCGGCCCTCGAGGTGCCGCACGTTGGCGTGGCTGCCGGTGAACAGGTTGTCGAGGCAAATCCCGTCGTGCCCCTGCTCCACCAGCCGCTCGGAGAGATGCGAGCCGATGAAGCCGGCGCCGCCGGTCACAAGGATGCGCATGCGCCTGCTCCCTGCATCAAGGTCGAGGTGTCACGCCGGAAGAGCTGCATCACCGTATCGCTTCGTACCAAGCGGTAATCTCTGGCGGCTGAGGAAAAGAGCGAGTCGTCGCACAGGTAACGCAGCAGCACTTGCCGCTGGCCAGAATTGCGAACCAGCATGTAGGAAGGCCGAGCGGCAGCCAGGTCTTCGGCCGCGTCCTGCCGTAGCCCTCGTTCGAGTTCAGTCAGCGACGCATCCGTGTACACACGAACCCCTCCGGCCCGTTGCGATGCTGCGGAGTCGTACGGATACAGGAACCAGAGATGGGGAAAACGTCCGGCCAGACGTAGATCATGCATCAGCACCAAGGGGAATGCGTCTCCAAGCCGCGAAGATTCGATTGCAACTGAGGTACCTGCCGGAAGTTCACCCAGCATGGCGTAAGACTCCGCAGCCAGCGGCCCCGCACCCTGGAGCGGCCTCATGAAGCGGCCATAGGCAACAGCGAGTGGCACGCACACGATCATTGTAATCACGGCTAACGCCACCGCGCGTCGCAGGGCGTCCAGTGAAGAAGGACGGCGCGTTTCCAGCGTCATCAGGAGCAGTACAAGTGCGAGCGCCGAGAACGTCGCTGGCAGATAGTGATAGAGAAAGCCCTTGCCCTGCACGAGCATCGAGATGAGAAACCCAAGGACCGCGACACCCCAGATAGCCAGCGGCCCAGGCCGCTGCACCGCTCGACCCGTGATTACCACTGCGCACAATGCCACACCGCACATCCAGGCCGCTGGTTGATCCCTGAGCAGCGTGATTGCCGGCGCGCCCGAAAACCCTCGATAGAACGGCCCCAGCTCCCGGGCCAGCCCGAGATATCCGGGAGCCCAAGCCAAGCCAACTGCACTGCAGATTCCGAGCGAGCCGAGCGCCCAGAGCGACTCATCCGATCGTTGGCGGGCACCGAACCAGAGAATGAGCAATACGAAGGCCGGCACCATCCCGGCCGTCACCTTGAGTGCCAGCCCGATCCCGGCCAGGACACCGCACGTGATCACGAGCCGGCGCGAGGGCTGGTGGCCCAGCGCCCGAAGCGATGCCAGCGTCAGGTACGGAAAGACCAGCACCAGCTGGAGGTGCTCCCGCTCGCCGAAGAAGCCGACCACCAGCCCGAGCGAGCCCAGCAGGAAGGCGGCGACGAATGCGTGCCAGGTGCCGGCGCTGACCGGGGCTCGGCGAAGTGTGGCCAGCAGGGTGATCCCGCTGACAGCAATAATGCCGCACACGAAGACACGAAAGCACAGGATGGACTCGAGTCGCAGGACTCGAGACGCGGCGACGGGCAAGGTATGAAAGAGAAAAGTGAACGGTGGGTTGAGGTCGATCAGGTCGGTGTAAAGCCGGGCACCGTCGAGAATGCGCCCAGCTCCGTACAGCAGACTCGCGGGGTCACCGCCCACCGGATTGCGGAATTCACTGACCATGCCGGCGAGCGCCAGCACCAGCGCGCCGGCACTCAGCACTGCCCACGGCGAGGGCCGGCGCATGACCGGGTCAGTTGCCGCTGGTGTCCGCGGGATCCTCGCTCACATCGTCGGTCGAGGCGCCCTGGCCCCGGTCGGACGCACTGATGGTGCCGATGCCGCGCGCGTCCACTGCCATGGTAGTGCGCGGCACGCCGTTGCGATCGGTAAAGATCAGCGAAGACGAGCCGTCGCGGGCGAGGCCCAGCACCGAGCGGGTCTTGCCGGTGGCATCGGCCAGCGCGAGCGAGATGCTCTGGTCCGGCAGCATCGCAAAGACGGCGCGGTTATGGCCCGCTGAGTCGATGAGCGCAAAACCCGCGGCGCCGTCGTCCAGCAGGCTAAGCCTCATCCTCGGCTGCCCGCCCTCGTCCTGCAGCACCAGCCGCACGGCGCCCTTCTCATCGTTGCCCCAGAGTCCGCTGACCTTGCCGTAGGCGACACGCATCACGAACTGGCGCGCTGCCCCGATCTCGGCCGTGCTGCCCGGCAGCAGCGATACCGGCAACCACTCCGATCCCGTGTAAACTCCCATGACGGCCGCCCCCGGTACAACCTCAGGCCTGCCCCTCGACTACGCCGCGCCCAAAGCGCCGGCG
>CBINCZ010000351.1:0-3271 GCA_966249295.1 uncultured Gemmatimonadales bacterium | reverse complement strand
CGCCTGGTGCGTGCCGAGATGCTGGAGGTCCTGCGCGCCGACTACATCAAGTTCGCCCGCGCCCGTGGGCTCACCGACCGGACCATCCACTTCGGCCACGCCCTGAAGAACACGCTCGTGCCGGTGATGACGATCACCGGCCTGCAGCTCGGCGGACTCATCGCCTTCGCGCTCATCACCGAGACGGTCTTCCAGTGGCCCGGCATGGGCCTGCTGTTCGTCCAGGCGGTCCAGTTCGCGGACATCCCGGTGATGGCGGCCTACCTCTGCCTGATCTCGCTCATCTTCGTGGTGATCAACCTGGTGGTCGACCTGCTTTATTTCGCGGTCGATCCGCGTCTGCGCGCGGACCGCGCCGTCGCGGCGCACTGAAACAGTCGATGGCCGAACTCGTCCCCGATCCCCTTCGGCCCGGTGCCGTCGTGACACCCGAGGCGGCCGGCTTCTGGCGGCGCTTCCTCCAGGGCGACCTCTGGTACAGCTTTCGAAGTTCGCCGGTCGCCCAGATCGCGGCATTTCTCGTGCTGCTCAGTGCTTTCTGCGCCGTTTTCGCCCCCTGGGTGGCGCCGCATGATCCCTTCGACCTGGCGACGGTGGAGCTGGCCGACGCGGGCCTGCCGCCGGCCTGGCTGGAGGGCGGCAGCGCCCGCTTCCTCCTCGGCACCGACGAGCAGGGCCGCGACATCCTCTCGGCGATCATGTACGGCTCGCGCATCTCGCTGCTCGTCGGCCTCGCGGCGGTGCTGCTGTCCGTGCTGGTCGGCGTGGGTTTCGGGCTGCTGTCTGGATTCGCCGGCGGCTATGTCGACGCCTTCATCATGCGGGTGTGCGACGTGATGCTGTCGTTCCCCGCGATCCTCGTCGCGCTGCTGATCGACGGCGTCGGCCGTGCCCTGTTTCCCGACGCGCACGACACCCTGGCGTTCACCGTGCTGATCCTGGCCATCGCGCTGACCGGCTGGGTGAGGTACGCCCGCACGGTGCGCGGCTCGACGATGGTCGAGCGGCACAAGGAGTACGTTCAGGCCGCCCGCGTGATCGGCGTGGCGCCGTGGCGGATCATGGGCCGGCACGTGCTGCCCAATGTCCTCGGGCCGGTGCTGGTGCTGGCGACGATCGACGTCGCCTCGGCGGTCATCATCGAGGCCACGCTGTCCTTCCTGGGCGTCGGCGTGCCGCCCACGAGCCCGTCGCTGGGCACCCTCATACGGATCGGCAACGACCACCTGTTTTCCGGCGAGTGGTGGATCACCGTCTTCCCGGGCGCGATGCTGATGATCATCGCGCTCGGCGTGAACCTCCTGGGCGACTGGCTGCGCGACGCGCTCAACCCGAGGCTGCAGTGACGGCGACAGTCCCCTCCCAGGCTCCCTTGCTCGAGGTCGACCGCCTGTCGGTGGAGTTCCCCACCCGCCGCGGCACGCTGCTCGCGCTGGACGAGATCAGCTTCTCCATCGCTGCGGGGGAGATCCTCGGCGTGGTGGGCGAGTCCGGCGCCGGAAAGTCGCTCACCGGCGCGGCGATCATCGGGCTGCTCGAGCCCCCCGGCCGCATAGCCGCGGGGCAGATCCGTCTGGATGGCCGCCGAATCGACAACCTCGCGCCGGCGCAGATGCGCCAGGTCCGCGGGCGACAGATCGGTGCCATCTTCCAGGATCCGCTGACCTCGCTGAATCCGCTCTACACCATCGGCCATCAACTGGTGCAGACCATCCGCACTCACCTTCCCTTGTCCCCCGCGCAGGCCCGCGAGCGCGCCATCGAGCTGCTGCGCCAGACCGGCATCCCGGCTCCGGAGGCGCGCGTGGACCAGTATCCTCACCAGTTCTCCGGTGGCATGCGCCAGCGGGTGGTGATCGCGCTCGCCCTCGCGGCGGAGCCTCGCCTGATCGTGGCCGACGAGCCGACCACGGCGCTGGATGTGTCGATCCAGGCCCAGATCATCTCCCTGCTCAAGCGCCTTGCCCACGAGCACCATGCCGCCGTGATGCTGGTGACGCACGACATGGGCGTGATCGCCGAGGCCTGCGATCGGGTCGCCGTCATGTACGCCGGCCGCATCGTGGAGATCGGCCCGGTGCAGCAGGTGATCCACCAGCCCGCGCATCCCTACACACGGGGCCTCATGGGTTCCATTCCGGCGATGGACGAGGACAGGGAGCGGCTGGTGCAGATCGACGGCACCATGCCCCGGCTCGATGCCATCCCGACCGGATGCGCCTTCCATCCCCGTTGCGGCGAGGCGATGCCTCGCTGCCGGCGCGAAAGGCCGGACCTGATGGTCGCTGGCGCCACGCGGGCGGCATGCTGGCTTCACGCGCCGAAGGAGGCCGTATGACCGCGGCCGCGCCGGCGCTGGTCGAAGTGCGCGACATCGCCAAGGTGTTCGACGTGTCTGCCCCCTGGCTGAACCGGGTGGTCGAGCGTCAGCCGCGGCGCTTCGTGCATGCCGTGGACGGCGTGAGCTTCCGGATCGAGGCGGGCCGGACACTCGCCCTGGTCGGCGAATCCGGGTGCGGCAAGAGCACCGTCGCGCGCCTGCTGGTCGGGCTGCATGCTCCGACGCGTGGCGAGGTCCTTTTCGACGGGCGGCCGACGAATTGGCAGGAGCGTTCGGCCGAGGCGCGTGGCTTGCGTCGCCGGATGCAGATGATCTTCCAGGACCCGTACGCGAGCCTCAATCCGCGCTGGCGGGTCCGGGACATCGTCGCCGAGCCGCTGCGCGAGCACGAGCTGGTGCGCGATCGCCAGGAGCTCGAGACGCGCGTGGGGGAGTTGCTGCAGGCCGTAGGCCTTTCGCCGGCCGACTCGCCGCGCTATCCCCACCAGTTCTCGGGCGGCCAGCGTCAGCGGATATCGATCGCCCGGGCCTTGGCCACCCACCCGGCCTTCCTCGTCTGCGACGAACCGACCTCCGCCCTCGACGTTTCGGTCCAGGCGCAGGTGCTGAACCTGATGAAGGACCTGCAGCGCGAGCGAGGGTTGAGCTACCTGTTCATTTCGCACAACCTGGCCGTGGTGCGCCACGTCAGCGACGACGTCGGCGTGATGTACCTCGGCCGGCTGGTCGAGCTGGCGCCGAAGGCGCAGCTGTTTGCCGCGCCGCGCCACCCCTACACGCGCATGCTGCTGGATGCGATCCCCGACCTGCGCATGAGCGGGCGCGCGCGCACGCCAGTCCAGGGCGAGGTGCCCAACCCGCTGCAGCCGCCCAGCGGCTGCGCTTTCCATCCGCGCTGCCCTCACGCGAACGAGCGTTGCCGCGCCGAGC
>CBINCZ010000350.1:0-3283 GCA_966249295.1 uncultured Gemmatimonadales bacterium | reverse complement strand
AGGAAACCGCCAGGGCGGAAGGGGAACTGACCCAGGCGCTGGGACGGCTCTTTGCGCTGAGCGAGGCGTACCCCGAGCTCAAGACCAACCAGAACATCCTGTCACTGCAGGAAGAACTCACCAGCACCGAGAACAAGGTCGGCTTTGCCCGCCAGCACTACAACGACGTGGCGACGACGTACAACACGGCGCAGGCCACCTTCCCGACGAGGCTGGTCGCCGGCATCGCCAAGGCCACCCCGGCAGACCTGTGGGAGCTGGAGAACCCGGCCGAGCGGGAGGTGCCGGTGGTGGATTTGTCGAGGGAAGCCAAGAGCTAAGAGCTAAGAGCTGAGAGCTGAGAGCTGAGAGCAATGAAGGGCGAGTACGCAGCTCTCAGCTCCATTCCATGACCGACTCCAACTTCTTCGCCCAGCAGGCCGCCAACCGTCGCCGGTCGCAATGGCTGGTGGCGGGGTTCATTCTCTTCTTTGCCTGGGTGGGTTTCGGTGGCGACATCGCCTTCGGGCTGCTCACCGCCGACAGCCCGCCCACCGCGTATCACCACACCATTCCCTTCATCGGCATCATCACGTCGCTGCTGGCGATCGGCATCTGCTGGCATGCCCAGCATAAGGGCGCCGAACGGGTGCTCTGGGCCACTGGCGCGTGGGAAATCATCGAACCGGGGACGCCGGAACAGAAGCAGTATGTGAATGTGGTGGAGGAGATGTCGATCGCGGCCGGAATTCCCAGGCCGAGGATCTGGATCGTGCCGGATGAAGATCCCAACGCGTTCGCCACCGGCATGGATCCACAGCATGCCAACATCGCCGCCACCGATGGCCTGCTCGCGCTGCTCTCGCGGGATGAGCTCCAAGGCGTGGTGGCGCATGAGATGGCGCACATCCAGAATGAGGACACCCGGCTCATGACCCTGCTGGCCGGGATGATCGGCGCGATTCTCCTTGTGTCCGATGGGAGTCGCCGATTCCTCGGCGGCTCGGCTTCTCGCCCCGGTTTTCACCGGGGTGACGGGCTCGGCGGCAGGAAGGGTGGCGGTGGAAAAGGTGCGGCTGGTGCGGTGGTGCTGGTGATCTGGCTCATCACCCTGGTCATCGCGCCGCTCGTCGCCCGGGTGCTGGCGATGTCGGTGAGCCGCAAGCGGGAATACCTGGCCGACGCCACCGCGGCGCAGTTCACCCGCAATCCGCTCGCGCTGGCTTCGGCGCTGGAGAAGCTGGAGTCGGCCACGCCGGCGACCCGCAGCATCGGCCGCGGCGCCGCCCACCTCTGCATCGTGGATCCCGGCGAGCGATCGATCAGCGATGTGGAAGGGCTGGTGGGCGACGTGTTCTCGTCACATCCACCCATCCGCCAGCGGATCATTCGATTGAGAGGGATGGGGTTTGCGTTTGAGAAGGAAGAGCTGAGAGCTGAGAGCTGAGCGCAACGAGCCAAGGATTGCGTGGCCGCATGCCAAAGATGGGCGGACATTGTAGGGGCGGCCCGCGGGATTGCGTGGCCGCATGCCAATGATGGGCGGACATTGTAGGGGCGGCCCGCGGGCCGCCCCTACCATGCACGTCAACCATCGGGATTCACCCCGGGCATTCGTCGCCCCTACATCTCCCCCAATTCCCTCCCCAGCACCGCCGGATCAAACGGCACCCGCACCACCAGGTCTGCGCCGGTTTCGTTCTCGTGCACACCCTCGCCCGCGAGGTCTACCACCCGATAGCTGCGCTGGCTGGAGGGCGGGAGGCCGGCATCGGGTGCTTCGTGCGTCGAGCCGAAGACGACCAGCGAGCTATCGCCGGTGGCTGCCATGGCGGGCAGCTCCGACGCCGCATGGCAGCGCCGCACGCTCCAGCCCGCCTGGCGCAGCAGGAGCGTCACCACTCGCGCCAGTGCTTCATCCGGCAGGTACAGCAGGGCGGCACCCCGGGCCACGGCCGGCACCGCGACCGGCGGCGCGGTGGCAGTGCCCAGCTCGATCATGCGGGTCGAGCCCACGTAGGTGGCGCTCCGGGCGTCGGTGAGCGACCCGATACGCTTGACGATGTCACGGATCCGGCCCAGGGCCACGCGCACTTCCGTGAGGCCCTCGCGCTGCGCGGGAGAGAGCGCTTCAGGCGCGGCGAGCAGCAGGTCCACTTCGGCCGACGCAGCCATGAGCGGGTTATTGATCTCATGGTGCAGCGTGACGGTCATCTCGCCCATGGCGGCACGGCGCTCGGCCTGCACCAGTTCCGCTTCGGCTTGCGTGAGTGCCCGCTTGAGCGCGCGCTCGCGCCGCACCCGCTCCAGCACCTTGGGCAGGAGGTTGGGCAGGGTGCCGTCCTTCACCAGGTAATCATCAGCGCCGCGCCGCAGGGATTCGGCGGCGAGTGCCTCATTCCCATGCGCCGTGACCATCACCACGCTGGGCGGTTCGGGCCGGTCGCGGAGCGAGCGCAGGAGGTCCACGCCCTCGAGATCAGGCAACTGGTGATCGAGCAGTACCACGTCCACCGCTTCCGCCTGCGCCAGCGCCAGTTCGGCGCTGGTCAAGTGCGAGACGCTTCCCACGCCGGCATTCTGGAGGACAGCGTCAAGCAGACGGATGATGGCCGGATCGTCATCCACGATCAGCACCCGCAGGCTATCCATTGCTGGGCGCCTCGCGCGGGCGGAAGCCCACCCGCTCGAACTTTTCCCAGCCGGTCTTGCCGCGCCAAGCATCCCACAATCCGCGCAGCCGCCAGTACACGGTCAGCTGGCGGAATCCGAGGTTTTCCATCACCGCGTAGGCCAGCAGGATGAAGACGTCACGCCGGCGCTCGAATGGCAGCAGCCCGCGCTGCAGCCGGTCGGCCAGGCCGATGCGGAACTTCCACGCCCCCACCAGCACCGCGAAGATATTGACCAGGATGCCGTAGCCAAGCGACGCGAGGAAGAACGCCCAGGCGTAATTGCGATTGAGAATGTGAAAGCCGAGCAGCTGCTCCGCGATCAGGAAGAGCACGATGAACACGTAGCCCGAGAACTCGATGATCGGGCCCCAGTACTCGAAAAACCAGAAGGCCGGCAGCGCAAACCAGCCGATGCGGCCGAACTTCTTCCGGAACAGCATCTCGCGATGGTAGAGCAGCGACTCGCGGAGCCCGCGATGCCAGCGGCCCCGCTGCTTCCTGAGCGAGGCGAGCGTTTCGGGGACCTCGGTCCATGCCACCGGGTGGGGCAGGAAGGCGATGCGCTTGTCGCGCAGCTTGTCCTTGAGGAAGCGGTGCAGCCGGACGATGATCTCCATGTCCTCGCACAC
>CBINCZ010000349.1:0-3289 GCA_966249295.1 uncultured Gemmatimonadales bacterium | reverse complement strand
CTCGGCCCCCGACCGGATGTGACCTGATGAGCCTGCTTGTTGTCGGCAGTGTCGCACTCGACTCCGTCTATACCCCGTTCGGCGAGACCGCCGACGCCCTCGGTGGCTCCGCCGTGTACTTCAGCGTGGCCGGCGCACTGCTGCACAATCCGGTGCAGGTCGTGGGCGTGGTCGGGGACGACTACCCGATGCACGAGCTCGAGCGCCTGGCCAAGCGGGGCATCGACTGGTGCGGCGTGGAGCGCGCCGAGGGCGAGAGCTTCCGCTGGAAAGGGAAGTACTCCTACGACCTGCAGAGCCGGGAAACACTGGAAACACGCCTCGGCGTCTTTGCCAGCTTCCAGCCCAAGCTGCCCGACAGCGCGCGCGGAGCCAGGTTCATCTTCCTCGGCAACATCGATCCGGAACTCCAGCTCGGCGTGCTGGAGCAGATCGAGGCGCCCGAACTGGTGGCCTGCGACACCATGAACTACTGGATCCAGAGCAAGAAGCCGGCGCTCATGAAGCTTCTGGAGCGGGTGGACCTGCTCATGGTCAACGACGGCGAGGCGCGGGAGCTCTCGGGCGACTGGAACATCCATCGGGCCGGCCGCTGGATCCTCTCACGCGGTCCCAGCCGCGTGGTCATCAAGCAGGGCGAATACGGCGCCCTGCTCATGGACAAGGATCACACGTTCTACGCCCCCGCCTATCCCCTGGAGGAAGTGTTCGATCCCACCGGCGCAGGCGATTCCTTTGCCGGCGGCTTCATGGCGTATCTTGCGCAGTGTGGCACCGTCTCCGACGAGAACATGAGACGCGCCATGATCTACGGCGCCGCGATGGGCTCCTATGCCGTTTCGCAGTTCGGGATTCGCGGATTTGACGGACTGACGTCGCAGGACGTCGAGGCACGGGCCCGCGCCTTCCGCGCCATGACGCACGTCGAGTTGCCGGACACCGCGGCATGACGGAGCGCCAGTACGCCGCCGCAGGTGTGGATCTGGCGCAGGCCGAGCGCGCCAAGCAGCGAATTGCACGGGCAGTGGCAGGGACCCGCACTGCGCTCTCGCTCGGTGAGGTCGGCGCCTTCGGCGGCATGGTCAGGGTGCCGGCAGGGCTGCAGCGGCCGGTCATGGTGATGAGTACCGATGGCGTCGGCACCAAGGTCCTTGTGGCGCAGCAAGCCGGCCGGTTCGACTCGGTCGGCGAGGACCTGGTCAACCACAGCGTCAATGACATCCTGGTGCACGGCGCGCGTCCGGTGGCGTTCATGGATTACATCGCCGGTGCGGGCCTCTCCGAGGACGTGCTTGCGGAGATCGTGGAAGGGGTGGCGCGGGGGTGCCGCAACCACGACATGGCGCTGGCGGGTGGCGAGACGGCGCAGATGCCGGGGCTGTACCAGCCGGGACACTTCGATCTCGCGGGCACCATCATCGGGGTGGTGGAGGAAGCCGAGGCGCTCCATGGCGACCGGATCGTGCCAGGCGACGTGTTGCTGGGCTTCGCGTCCACCGGCCTGCACGCCAACGGGTACACCCTCGCCCGTCACATCCTGTTCGAGAAGGCGGGGCTCGCGCTTGGCGATGCGGTCCCGGGAACCGGCCAGTCGGTGGCCGACGCCCTGCTGGCAGTCCACCGGAGCTACGCCTCCATGCTGACGCCGGTGCTCCCGGTCGTACACGGTATTGCCCATATCACCGGTGGGGGCATTGCCGGGAACCTGGTGCGGATCCTGCCTCGGAACTGCGCCGCGGTGGTGAATCCCACGAGCTGGCCGATGCCGCCGCTCTTTGCCTTCCTGCAGCAGGCCGGTGACGTCAGTACCGAGGAGATGCGCGACGTCTTCAATCTTGGTATCGGTATCATCGTAGTGGTATCGGCGGATGCTGAGACTGAAGTGCGCGCGCCCGCCGAGGCGGCCGGGGTTGCAACCTGGCGCATCGGCCATATCGAAACCGGCGTTCCGTCCGTGCGATTTGCCGATTAGCATGAACGGTATGCGGTTGCTCCCGGTGTCCCCCGTGCTCCTCCTGATTGCCGCTCCCGTGGCAGCCCAGAACACGCAGTGCGAGGCGGTGCCTGCGCTGGGTGGCGGGCAGCAGACCTGCGAGGCGGCGGTTGATCTTGCGAGGGCGTACTTTCCGCTGGCCGGTATGCTGGTGAGTGGCGGGAATCCGGTGCTTGCGGAAGGTGGCACGGCGGGGCGGGTGGGCGCGGTCACGCTCACGGTGCGGGTCAACGGCTTCCACCTGCACGTGCCCGACCTCACCTCGATCGACGCGGACGGCACGGTGCGGGAGCGCTCCTCGGTGCTGGCACCGGCACCAGTCGTGGACCTCCGGATCGGAATCTTTCCCGGTCTCGCCAATGGCTTCCTTGCCATCGATGGTCTTGGCTCGGTGCTATTCGTTCCCAACGAAGATTTTGCGGATGGCATCCGCGCTGACTCTGATGCCGTCAAGCTCGGGCCCGTGTCGCTCGGGTTCGGATTGGGTGCGCGTATCGGCATCCTGGGCGAATCCGACGTGCGCCCCTCGCTCGCCGTCAGTGTGATGCATCGGCGGATTCCCCGGGTGGGCTACGGCGACGTCACCGCGGGTGATCGTGTCCAGGCCGACGCGAACCTCAACGCGTGGAACCTCCGCGGGACAGCGGGGAAGCGTTTCGGCCTGCTGATGCTGGCGGCCGGCGCCGGGTGGGATCATTACTCCGGCCGGGCCAACGGCGCCTACAACGTGAGTGCGCTACCCGGGGGGCAGGGAACGGTCACGCTTCCACTTGACCAGAGCCGGTGGATGGGTTTCATGGATGCGGGCCTCGCACTCGGGAAGTTTCGCCTCACGGGAGAGATTGGATACCAGTTCGGCGTCGACCAGCACCTGAGCACGACCTTTGAGGGCTACGACGACACGGCGGGCAGCACCTTCTACAATCTCGGGCTGCAGCTCGGCTTCTGACATGAATGCAACAGAGGCGATGGAACGCGCCCTCAGTCTTGCTTGGCGAGGCTGGGGGCGTGTTCATCCCAACCCGCTGGTCGGGGCCGTGGTGCTGCGCGACGGTGTCGTCGTCGGCGAGGGCTGGCATGCGGAATTCGGCGGTCTGCACGCGGAGCGCGTGGCTCTCGACCAGGCGGGCGACGCCGCGCGTGGTGCCACGCTGGTCGTCTCGCTCTCGCCCTGCCGGCACCAGGGCAAGCAGCCACCGTGCACCGATGCCATTCTCGCGGCCGGCATTGCCAGGGTGGTCATCGCGCTGGACGATCCCAACCCACTGGCGGCCGGGGGAGCGGACGTGCTGGCCA
>CBINCZ010000348.1:0-3297 GCA_966249295.1 uncultured Gemmatimonadales bacterium | reverse complement strand
CTTAAGGGGAAAACGGCTTGTGGTCACATCGCTGACGGCAATACTCTATGCCGACTCACCCTATCGGTCCGAGCCGTTGGTTGAACGCTTCGGGCAGGTTCTCGGCGTGAACAGGGGCGTCTGGCTTGGCGAAATCACCACCGCAAAGCGGAGCGTTGACGTAATACTCGCTGCTACACGCGAGTGGCTCGGAGTGCGGTTCGACGCAAAGTTTCGGGAGCTCGGCAGCCGTTGACCGTCACGAGCGATCATTTGAGTCGAGCCCGTTGCGGGAGCATCAAGGAGCTGATGTCCCGCATGGGCCATGCCTCGACGCGGGCGGCGCTGATCTACCAGCATGCAAGCCAAGAATCGAGACAGGGTGATCGGGGAGGCGTGCAAGGGGCTCGGGCCAGTGACAAGAGTGACAAGGGCACGCCGAAACGATCGGGCACGCAACGGGCACGGAAGCCTTAGCGATCATGAGAAAGAGCAAGGCCCAGGTGGGAAACAGGGTTCCTACCTGGGCCTCCGCAGTGGGAGCGGGCGACGGGAATCGAACCCGCGTAGCCAGTTTGGAAGAGGCTAGATCACCTCCGCCGAAGATTCGCGACCGCTTAGTCGTGTATACGTCGGCACACCGTTTAGCCGAGGAAAACGGCGGTGAAGTGCCGGGGTGCCGGTGGCTTACATCGAGGTGACCTAATGTTATTTGACTCGTCGGAAGATATCCTTTTCGAAGGCCTTTGCACACCCTGTTGTGGCCGCGCTTTGAGATTTTAGTCAGGTGGAAGAAGAGTGGGCGTATCGGTGCGACGCCCACATCTGGGCTGCGGTCGCATGTTCGAGCGCCCAGGGCTCGTTGTTGGTGGCGAGGTTGGCTTGCCATTTGTCGGCGAAGGCGCGGGCGAACACGTCGATTATGGCTGGGGCGGTGGTCGTCCAGGCGGGGAACCGTGAGGCCCAGTGTTCTGCTTCGGTCGGGGTGTGGCCGGCCTTGAGTAGCCAGGGGATGAGGAGTGCCAACTCGAGGAAGGCGGCGCCGCGTCCGGCGAAGGTCCAGTCCACGACGTAGGCGGTGTCGTTGTCGCCGAGTAGGACGTTGGCAGGGTTGAGGTCGGCGTGCAGCAGGGTGGTGCCGGCCAGTGGGGTCGTGTCGCCCATCGATTCCCAGCGGCGCTCGATGCGCTTGCGTTCCAGCACGTCGGGGAGGGGGTGTGCCTGCAGGCTGTCGATGATCTTGGCGAGTATGTCCAGGTCGGGTGAGCCAGGGGTGTACTCCGCGTGCCGGGCTTGGACGTGTTCGAAGGCCAGGACGAGCCACCCGCCCGCCTCCACGGTCCAGTGGAGGCGGGGGGCGTACTGGGTGACGTGGGGGTTGATCGCGGCTTCCCAGCGTAGCGACCGGACTTCCGGGCCGTCGGTGTCGGGCGCGGTCTTGCGTGCGGCCTTGACGAACAGCCGACCGTCCGCGGTGTGGATGGTCGCGGCGATGTCGGCGTGGTTGCCGGCGGGCGCGGGCTCGACCCACTGGATGGGGCCGGTGTGCGCCGTGACCGCGCCGAGCACCTCCGGCGGCAGGTCGGACCAATGGCTGCGCATGGATCAATCCCCGTGGTGGTGTCAGGCGTTCATCGGCGGCTGCGCGCAGTTCTCCGGGCAGCAGGACTCGCCGTCCATCCACCATTCCAGATCGACGCGGTACCCGGTGGCGCGCATCGCCGCCATGCCGCGCTCGGACGCCTGCCCGGACCGGATGTCTTCGTCCATGATCGGCAGGTGGTGCATGAACCGGCCCGCGACCATATCACAGACGGCCGCGAAGGTGCGCGTGCGCATCATGGAGCGGTGCCAGATCTTGTCGACGGCGGGCGAGGGCGCGAACTTCACCCAGGCGCGGGCGTCGCCGCCGACTTCGGTCATGGTGTCTCCCCACGCCTTCATGAAGACGAGGAACTGCTCGACGCCGCGCTCGGCGTAGGGGCGGGTGACCTTGTCAAAGATCACCACGTCGTTCACCATCTGGTCGAACAGTTCGGCTGTGACGAGGCCGCGTGGATCTTTGGTGGCGACAACCGGGTCGGAAACGAGGGTCATGTGCACCTCCGACGCGCATCGTGGTTGGTTCTCGCGGCCCGGGTGCGCGTCTGTTGACCTGGGCCGGAGGGCTTTTCGTGGGGCGGGGCAAGCGCCCGGGAGGCCGTCCTGCCGCGTGCCACTACCGGCTTGCGGTGCGGACTGCTGGAGAGCAATGTCCGTTGGATCGGCGATCGACCGAGGCGCGGCCTTGTCGCTAGACCGTGTGGAGGGGCTTGGAGCCCCCGGCAGTTGGTCGTGGTCGTGGTCACGCGCCCGCGTGCGGGCGGCGGCGCGCTAGATGATGTTGCCGGGGTACTCGATCCGCTCGGGGATCTCGCGTCTGCCCAGTAGGTAGTACTGCGATTCGGGAACGACTTCCTGCTCCATGAGCCGGCGGTAGGAGCCCAGCGCGGCGGCTTCCGAGGGGTGAAGGCCGCCGCGTCCTGCCGCGCATCGCCCTCACGCCGGAGCGGCGATCTGAGGTGAATGCGCGACGACTGGGCCTGCTGGTCATCGCATGAGCCCCAGCGTGCGGATGATCTGTCCTTCGAGCGCCGCCAGAGTGGCGGCGTCCAAGAGTCAGCGGGGGCCGGGAAGCATGACCCACCACGCACGGGTGTAGTGCCCCACCAGACGATCGCTCCGTATTGGCGGGAGAGACGGCCGAGTTCGGCATCGCGGATCGACTTGGCGTCCATCCGGCTGGTTGTGGTGCGCAGCTCGTCGGCGGGGAGGTGCTGTGGGTAGCCAGCAGGGTTCATGGGGCGGCCACCTCTGAAATGGGGCTGCTGCTCGTGGTGGTCTGCCTGCCGCCTGAGGAGTTCGGGACGCACGCGTGCTTGGCGGTGAGTCCCTCGATCAGGGCGGCCTCGATGTTGGTCCTCGTGCAGTCATCGGCAGGATGGACGAGCAGGAACTTGCGTTGAGAGCGCCGCCAGGCCGCTGGATCCTTGATGGCTGCGCGCAGCTCACGGGGGTTGGCCGTCTCCAGCCACCCAGGTCCGTCCGACAAGGGGATGAGCGCCCGCCAGGCCCTCGTGGCCTGCCGGTACCAGGTCACCGGGTCGGGCGAGGAGTTACCCATGGGCCCGCCCAGCGAGCTTTCCCTTGACCGCTACGACCACCTCGTGCAGGTGAGCGTCATCCGCCGGCGCGATGGCGCCACCATCGGAGAACCAGAACCACGGCTCACCGCCGCAGATCGCGCGCAGGTCGCATCGCACCAACACCGGGGAGGAG
>CBINCZ010000347.1:0-3299 GCA_966249295.1 uncultured Gemmatimonadales bacterium | reverse complement strand
GCTCGTGCTCGGCCTGTACTCGCTCGTGCTGCCGCATACGCCGCCGAAGGCGGCCGGTGCGCCGTTCAGCGCGCGCGACGCAATCGGACTCGATGCGCTCTACCTGCTCAAGGATCGCGCCTTCCTGATCTTCGTGATCGGGTCGTTCCTGCTCTGCGTGCCGCTCCAGTTCTACTACGCCTTCACCAACCCGTTCCTCAACGAGATCGGGGTGAAGGACGCGGCGTTCATCCAGACCTTCGGCCAGATGTCGGAGATCGGGTTCATGCTCCTTCTCCCGCTCGCGCTCCGCAAGTTCGGGATCCGCGGGATCATGCTCGGTGGGATGCTCGCGTGGGCGCTGCGCTACTTCGCCTTCAGCCGCGGTGACGTCGGCGCCGGGATGTGGCTGCTCTACCTCGGCATCCTGCTCCACGGCATGTGCTACGACTTCTTCTTCGTCGCCGGGCAGATCTACACCGACGAGAAGGCCGGCCCGCGCGTACGCGCCTCGGCACAGGGGCTGATCAACTTCGTCACCAATGGCGTCGGTTACTTCATCGGGGCCTTCGTGAGCGGCGCCGTGGTGGACCGCTATGCCAGCTGCCAGGGCGGCGGCGCGCTCGAAGGTTGTACCGCCGTGACCCACGACTGGCACGCCATCTGGCTGGTGCCGGCGGTCGGAGCGGCGATTGGGTTTGTGTTGTTTGCCTTGACGTTCAGGCCGGCTAGACGGCTAGGCGGCTAGGCGGCTAGGCGGCTAGGCGGCGAGATCGCGAACGTAAGAACTAGCCGTCCAGCCGTCCAGCCGTCCAACCGTCTTTATCAACTCTTAACTCTCAACTCTTAACTCTCATGCCCACCAAGCCAGTTTCGCGTCGTGATTTCGTAGGCGCCACCACCGCTGCCGCCGGTGCCTTCACCATCGTCCCCCGCCATGTGCTTGGCGGCCCCGGATTCATCGCGCCGAGCGACAAGCTCAACGTGGCGTGCATCGGGGTGGGCGGCATGGGACGGAACGACGTGGATGGGATGAGCGGCGAGAATATCTACGCGCTCTGCGACGTGGACTGGAAGGCCGCCGAGGATGCCTTCCGCACTTTCCCCAAGGCCAAGCGCTTCAAGGATTATCGTGAACTGTTCGACAAGGAGGCCAGGAACATCGACCTGGTGACCGTCTCCACGCCGGACCACAGCCACGCGCCCGCGTCGATGCTGTCACTCGAGGCCGGCAAGCCGACCTACACCCAGAAGCCGCTCGCGCGCACGCTCTACGAGGTGCGCCGGCTCGGCGAGGAAGCCCGGAAGCGGAAGATTCCCACCCAGATGGGTAACCAGGGGCACGCGGGTGACGGAATGCGGGTGTTGCGGGAAATGGTGGAGGCCGGTCTCATCGGCACGGTGCGCGAGGTGCATTACTGGACGAACCGCCCGATCTGGCCGCAGGGGTTGAACCGGCCCACCGAACTGCACGCGCCACCTTCAACCCTTGACTGGAACCTCTGGCTTGGTCCCCGTCCCGATCGGCCGTACAACCCGGCCTACATGCCGTTCAAGTGGCGCGGATGGTGGGATTTCGGCACCGGCGCCCTGGGCGACATGGCGTGCCACGGCATGGACGCTGCGTTCTGGATCCTCGATCTCGGATTCCCTGACCGGATCATCCCCGAATCCACCCAGCTCTACACGGAGACGGCGCCCAAGTCCGAGCGCATCGAGTACCAGTTCGGTGCCAAGGGAAACCGCGGCCCCATCAAGGTGGTCTGGCGCGATGGCGATCTCCGCCCGCCTCGTCCCGCTGGCTATCCCGATGATGCCGACTGGCCCTTTGCCGACATCGGCGGCCAGCTTTGGGTGGGAGACAAGGGCGGGATCCTGGCCGGCATCTACGCCGAGAATCCCCGGTTGCTTGATGAGAAGAAGCAGAAGGAACTCGAGGCCAACCCGCTGCCGCAGAAGTATCCGCGCTCCAAGGGCGTCTACGCCGAAATCATCGACGCGGCCAAGGGCGGCCCACCCGCGAACTCCAACTTCGACGGTCACGCCGGTGCGCTGACCCAGATGGTGCTTCTCGGCTGCCTCGCAGTGCGCGCCGGCAAGACGCTGGAGCTGGACAGCAAGACGGGCATGATCACCAATGTGAAACTGCCGGAGGAGTGGGTGAAGCCGGAATTCAGGGATGGATGGGGAGTAGGGTGAGAGGACGCGGGACTCGGGACGCGGGACGTGCGCGGGACGCTCAGCGCGCTACCGCGTCCCGTGTCCCGCGTCCCGCGTCCACAGCTGCACGCCTCCACCACTCCCACCCAGCAGCAGCTCCGGGGTTCCGTCCCCGTCCATGTCCGCTACGGCGGGAATGGCGTTGAACGAGCCGTGCAGCACGAATGACGTATCCCGCCTGAACTCCGGTGCGGTGCGGGTGCCGGCGTTGGTGTAGAGTTGCAGCTCTCCTGACTCATTCCCCACCAGCAGGTCAAGATCACCGTCGCCGTCCACATCCATCAGCGCCGGCGCACTGCGGCGGCCGGCCTGGATGCCGAGGTATTCGTCTGACACCAGCACGAACTTCGGCTCCTGTTTCGTGCCATCGTTGCGGTAGAAGTTGATGGTGCCCGAGCCCTCGCCAACGAACAGGTCGAGGTCGCCGTCGCCGTCCACGTCACCCAGCGTGGGCGTGGCATTGCTGCCGCGGGTGAGCGTCACGATGGCGCTGTCGGCCAGGGCGAAGCGTCCCGGTCCCGCGGCACCGGTGTTCCGGTACCACGCGAGGACATGCTGCCAGGTACCGAGAATCATGTCGGGCTTCCCGTCGCCATCGAGGTCGCCAAGCGCCGGGGCGTAGTTGAAGGTGCCGCCGATGTCGAGCGCGCCAGCCGAGTGCCATTCGGGCTTCGATGCCGTGCCCCGGTTCTCGAAGTACTCGAGTGCCCCGGTGCGCGGGTTGTGCTGGGAGATGCGGTTGCCGAGGACCAGATCGGGGTCGCCATCGCCATCCACGTCTGCCACGGCCGGCGCGCTCTCGGCGCCGATATCGAGCTGGGAGAGAAACTGGGTGCTCCGCACCGTGAAGCGCATCGGCGCCGTCTGCTCGAGATAGTACAAATTGTCGATCGAGGTGGTGTTGGCGTTGAATGCGCCGCCCAGCACGCCCATCAGCAGGTCGAGGTCACCGTCACCATCGAGGTCGGCCATGAACGGCGCGTTGTAGCCGCTGGTGCTCAGCGGTGCGCCGGGAGGGAATGACACCGAGTCCTGCCCGATCAGCGGCCGCTCGCAGGTGCCGGTGTTCTTGAGCCAGAGCAGTCCCGGCTCGAAGTAGT
>CBINCZ010000346.1:0-3313 GCA_966249295.1 uncultured Gemmatimonadales bacterium | reverse complement strand
GACCAGCACGAGCGGCGCCTCATCCGAGCCCTGGTACTCGATGGCAATGAAGCGCGGTTCCTGGGCGCTCCCCTGCGCCACGGCCATCAGCGCCTCCATCCTCTCTTTCTGGATAGCGGCCTTATCCAGCACCGTGATTCCCATGCCGTAACGCTTGGCCAGCTCCCGCGCCGCCTCACCCAGGAATGTCGGGGTGCAAGTGTTGCCCGGCAGCACCTGAATGGAGCGCGCGTAGGCCTGACCCTGGGCGATGGTGGCGCCCACTTCGTGGCTGCGCTTCGCCTCGGCATCTGCGTCCGCAAGAATGGAGACACCTGTCAGGGCGGTCTGGGTGTCGTCGCTCGGCCGCTTGAGTTCGAGATATCGCCACGCCCCGAACGGCGCGCCCTCGGCCGCCATGCGCACGGCCTGCGCCGTCGTGACGTCGCCCCGCGCTTCCGGCGTAATGAGAATGGCCGCCTCGGCGACCTTGGCCTGCACGGCACGCTTGCCAGCGATCGCGGCGGCGCGCCGCAGTGCACCAGCCTCGCCCTTGCCGCTGGCACCGGTGCCGATCAGCAGCACGCGGGCGGCACCGGAGGCGGGATAGAGCAGGATGGTCTCGTCGCGCTTGCCCCGGAAATCTCCCGAGCTGTAGGCCCGCCCGATTCCGCCGCCGGCCGCCTGGTCCAGCGCGGCAAGACTGGCAGGCTGGGCGCCTTCGGGCACCACAACCGCCAGGAATGGAATCTCGAGCGTCTCCGCACGGGCCGCGTGCAGGGTGGTGGCCAGGGGCATGGAGGATCCGGGATGTTGGGGGTGATTGTTCATGGCTGGCAAGATATCTCAGGGAGCCGGGCTCACGGCATCCCCGATACGCAAGGTTCCAGCATTTCGATGCGAGAGATTGACGCCGAAGGTGACATCGTCGCCCACCCGGCGGTAGTGCGCGAGTGTGCGAAGCGGCTCCTTTCCTGCCTCCCCGGTCTCCTGGTCGATCGTGGGAATCTTGCAGCGGGCGCAGGGCTTGGTGACCACGAGGTCAATCTCGCCGATGCGGCATCCGTGCCAGGTATCCTCGGCGTATGCGGCACTGCCGCCCAGTACGAGATTGGGGCGGAACCGATTCATCGGGAGCGGCGTCTCGAGGCGGGTGTTCAGATCATCCAGCGAGGACGCGCCGAGGAGCAGGAAGGGATACGCGTCCTGGAAGCCGATCCGCCCAAGGCTCTCCTCACGGCGGCGTCTCGTGAGACGGCGGGTTGCATCCGGCATGAAGACCAGGAGCGCACGCTCGCCCAGCAGGTCGCTCATCCATTCGCTGGCGTGACTCTCGCATTGCTCTGCCACGCAGACGTCATCCCAGATGCCTACCGCCAGGGTGTCACCGCCGCCAGGCGCCACGGCAATGCTTTCCATGCCGGGCGCCTCGAGGGTCAGCGTCTGGCCGGAGAGGGCGGTCCGCACCTGCGCCAGCCGCGGACGGGTGCGCTGGGTGTGGAAATGGCCCCGCTCGTTCACCACCATCCAGCGGCGGTCCATCCGCAGGCCAAGTTCGTCCACGTCCCAGCTCCCGGCCCGGAACCCTCCGCAGGACTTGACGGGATAGACGTAGAGTTCAGCGAGCGTCACTGGCATGGCAGGAATATAGACGGGGACTGCCGCCGCCAAGCTGACCCGATAACTTCCTCCGTGTCCTCATTCCCGATCCCGGAGTCGCACCGTTGACCGACGTACCGCTCGCCGACCGCCTGCGCGCGTTCGATGCCCGGAGCCACGGCCTCGAGCCCGATCGGCTCTACCGGGACACGCCGCTGGCGCCCCTCACGACGTTTCGCATTGGCGGCCCGGCGGACCTGCTGTATCGCGCGGAATCGCCGGAGGACCTGGCAGGCGCGGTGCTCGCTGCCCGCCGAGCCAACATTCCCTGCTTCGTCCTCGGCCTCGGCGCCAACATCCTCGTGGGAGATCGCGGATTCCGCGGGCTGGTGATCCAGAATCGCGCCGACAGCGCCCGCTGGACGGACGACGGCCAGGTGACCGTGGGCAGCGGTGTCATCATGGCGGACCTGATCCTGGACGCCGTGCAGCGTGGATGGTCGGGCTTCGAGCACTATGTGGGCATTCCGAGCACCGTGGGGGGCGCCATCTGGCAAAACCTCCACTTTCTCTCGCCCGCGCCCGAGCGCGAGCGCACCATGTTCATCGCCGAAGTCTTCCGGAGCTGTGATATCCTCTCCGCCGACAATGAGCGGCGTACGGTGGGCCCGGACTACGTCGCCTTCGGCTATGATGACTCGATCTTCCACCACCGGAATGACATCGTGCTGGCCGTGCGGTTCCAGCTGGAGCGGCGGGAGCCGGACGTCATGCACCGGATCATGCAGGAAAACCTCAGCTGGCGTGGCGCCCGTCACCCCTGGCTCGACATACATCCGAGCGCTGGATCCATCTTCAAGAAGATCGAGGGTGTGGGCGCAGGCCGGCTGGTGGATCAATGCGGGCTCAAGGGCTTCCGCGTGGGTGACGCGCAGATCTCGCATATCCACGCCAACATCATGGTCAATCTCGGTCACGCCACCGCGGCTGACGTGCGCACCCTGATCGCGCACGCGCAGGCAGCAGTGAAGCAGAAGTGCGGGTATGAATTGGAGCCGGAGATTGGATTCGTGGGCGAGTTCTAGGAGGGTCGTGAGTCATGGGTCGCGGGTCGTGAGCGCATGACCCACGACCCGCGCCCCGCGACTCCTCAGTGCATCGCCATCGCGTTCCCGCCCGGCTGTCCCACCTTGATCACCCCGACGGCGCCCTTTTCTGCGTCAGCGAAGGCGTGGGTCACGAAGGCGTACATCCCTTCCCCGCTCTTTCCCTTCTCGAACGTCGTCTCGAACACCGCCCCGCCACCCGCCGGGATGCCCCACGTCTGGACGCCCTCGAGCACGTTGCGCGGGTTGCCGTCCGGATACACGCGATCGAAGATGGCGCCCACGATGTGGAAGTCGCTGCTGAAGTTGGGGCCCGCATTCACCACGAAGAACCGGACGCGGTCGCCTTCGGCAACCTCGAGCGGGTGCTGCTTGTACTGGAACGCCTCGCCATTGAACACGACCTGGGTGGCTTCACGCTCCGCCGCCGCATGCCGGTCCATGACCAGGTCGCCATTCGCTGAATCGAACTGGGCGTAGAACTCGCTCTGTACCAGGACGAACTCCTTGTCAGCCCTGGTGCCCCACCCGCCCACCGGATCGACGATCATGGCGAAGTACATCCCATTCATGATGTGGGTGAGCACCGGTGCGGTGCCGCAGTGCACCATGAAGGCGCCGGGATCACC
>CBINCZ010000345.1:0-3319 GCA_966249295.1 uncultured Gemmatimonadales bacterium | reverse complement strand
CTGAGCGCAGCGAAGGGGCCAAGACTCACCCGAAGCTTCGGCCCCTTCGCTCGCCTGGCTCGCTCAGGGTGACAGCACATTCCGCGTCCCGCATCCGTCGCGCGCTGTCCGCCTGTCCGTCTGTCCGCCTGTCCCTTTGTCCGTCCGCCCTGCTACTTGATCGGGATCCGGTTGGCCAAGGTCGGTGCCGCCTTTGGCAGGCGGATCGTCATCACGCCATCCGCGACGGTCGCTTCCACCTTGGCCGCATCCACTGGTGCCGGCAGCTGGACGCTGCGGACAAAGCGGCCTTCCTCGCGCTCCCGCCAGAAGTAGTCCTCGTCCTTCTCTTCCTTCTCGAAGTCGCGGCGGCCGGTCACGGTGAGCATCCGCCCCTCGACCGACACCTCGAGATTCTCCTTCGGGATGCCGGGCACCTCCAGGCGGGCCACGAATCCGTCCTTGTCTTCCGAGAAGTCCAGCGGCGGCGACCACATCGCCTCGAGCGTGGCGGTGGCAGGGCCGAAGAAGGATGGTCCGGCGAATCGGTCGAACAGCCGGTCCATCTCGTCACGGATGGTGGTGACAGCGGTGCGGGCAGGTCTGGTGAGTTTCATCGGTTCCTCCACTGTGGTGCGTGAAACGGTGAACTGGCGACGTTCACAACTCTCCGGTGGCCACGGCGCGCACGATGTCAGTCGTGGACACCACACCCACGAGCGCATCGCCCTCGACCACGAAGAGCCGGTGCACGTCGCCGTAGAGCATCTGCCGAGCCGCGTCCCGTACGTCCGCGTCCGGCGCGATGGTGAAGGGCTGCCGGGTCATGATGTCGCGCGCGGTGGAGTTCTCCAGGAGGATTTCCCGCGCGGAATCGTCCTCCGCCTCGGCTTCGGCGGTGAGCACGTCGGTGCTGGAGACGATGCCGATCATCTTTCCGCCGTGGTCCACGACCGGAAGCGCGGACACGTGCAGGTCCGCCAGCGTTTCCACGACCTCGCCCACCGCCACATCGGGCGCGATGGCGCGAACCGGTGCCTGCATCAGGTCGGCAACTTTCACGGGATCCTCCTGTTCGTGGGCCGGCGACGTTGCCGGCGCGCCATGGATATGATGGCAGGAGGGCCGTGAAGACACGCTGAAGGACCGGTGAGCAATTCATCAGTAGAGCGCAGGGAGAAATCCGGGCACGATCGGGACTTCCGATTTCCAGTCCCGCGGCCCAAATTGGCCCTGAACCACTTTCCGTCTGTCCGTCTGTCCGGCTTACCGTCTCTCCGTCCACGGAGTCCCCCATGCGCACTGCATTCCTCCTTGCCGGTGTCGTGTGTCTCGCCGCTCCGGCCTCGGCCCAGAATCCTTTCAAGATCAAGACCGCCTCAAAACCTGTCTCGGTGACCTCCGCGGTGACCGGCTCCATGACCGGCACCGCCCAGTACGCGGCGACGAAGGACAAGTTCATGCGGCACAGCACCACCACGGGCAAGTTCTTCGGCAAGACGACCACCACGGAGAGCTGGTCGCTCTACACGCCGGAGATGATCTACACCGCCGACCTGACGGAGAAGACCGGACACAAGACGCCCAACATGTTTCCCGTCATGGCCAGGGAGTATGACAAGCTGAGCGGCGCGGAGAAGGAACGACTGGTGCAGAACATGAAGGACATGTCACAGCTCTTTGCCCAGGCGTTCGGCGCCAGCGGCTTCGCCGGCGAGGACAAGGGCACCACCGCCACCTACGCGGGTGAGACCTGCGTGGAGCACAGCTACGGCGCCTTCTCTTCCTGCGTCCTCAAGGATGCGCCGCAGATCCCGCTGCACGAGAGCGGCAGCATGTTCTGTGTGGATTACGAGCAGACCGCGACGGCCGTGACCTGGGGTAACCCGTCCGCCGGGGCGCTTGACCTGCCCGCTGGCATCACCTTCGTGGAAGATTCAGCGGTCACGGCCCAGAGCGACTCGATGGCCCGCACGATGGTGCGCTATCTGGCCAGCCAGGAACTGAGCGACTCGCTCGCCGCGGCCAAGGCCAAGGCACAGGAGCAGCATGCCTCGGCCGGTTCCGACCAGAGCTCCGAACCCGCCCAGGGCATGAGCAAGGAAGACTGCGAGAAGCTCCGCGACCTCGACTTCGGGACCATGCTGGCCAATTCGTTCAACTCGGTGGTCACGGAAGCGGTAAATGAGGCGATGAAGGAGAAGGAAGCGGAGATGAAGAACAACGCCAAGAACAAGATCAAGTCGGTGATCAAGAAGCCGAAAATCTTCTAGGGCATAGGGCATAAGGCATAGGGCATAAGAAGACGCGAGACCCGTGACCCGTGACTCGCGACCTCCTAGGCCCTATGCCCTAAGCCCTACGCCTTGAATCTCGCTTCCCACCGCATCTCCGCCCACTGGAACACCAGCATGCCCTCGTTCCGGCCGGTGGACTCGATGCTGATGGTGAACACCTCCACCGGCGACGGCGGCTTGAGGCGTTCCATTGGCACCCGGAGCACATCCTGTGACGGATCGTATTCCGTGCCCCACTGGCCGGTCTGGGCATTGAAGATGAGCGACACCGCTGACGCCGTTGGCAGGGTCCAGAGCGTGTAGCTGCCGGCTGCGAGCGTATCCTGCCCGAACACCAGCGGCCGATCGGTGGTGAACTGCGTCGCCGCGTTGGCGCCGGTGCGCCAGACCTCGCCGAAAGGCACGACGCCGCCGAAGATCTTGCGCCCGCGCACATGGGGCCGGCCGTAATCCACCATGAGCTGCGTGCCGGCGACCGTGGCATGCACGGTGTCGCGGGGCGAGAGCTGGCCCAATGGACCACTCCGGGTCTCGACGGCGGCAAAAGCATGCGCCAGCGCGGCAACATTGGCGGAATCACTCCGGGTGACCCTGACCTTGACCGTGGTCTTTGTGCCCGAGAGGCCGAGCAGGCGCCCGCTGCTGTCTACCCTGGCTTCCAGTGGATTCCCGTAGTAGTCGATCGCAACACTGTCCCGCGCGATACGGGTCAGCATGGTCGGTACCGGCGTGAGCACGCCGGGCATGATCATGTCCACCGGCATGCTGTCCAGTTTCTGCCGGGCGAGCTGCCGAGTCATCTGGCCGTACAGGGCGTAGGTCGAATTGAACATCGGCACGGCACCGGGGTGGATGCGCACCACGTAGCTCCGCGTGCTGTCGGCCTGGCGCAGCTGGACCGCGGCGCTGTCGCCCTGGATCTCGATCGTCACCGACTCGAGCGCCGGAAGGTCCAGCCGGTTCCCGGGCCGGCTCGAAGCCTCGAAGGTGGTCACCGTGCCGTCAGGGCCGAGTGTCGCTTCATAATGAAGGAGACTCACTCT
>CBINCZ010000344.1:0-3383 GCA_966249295.1 uncultured Gemmatimonadales bacterium | reverse complement strand
GCTCTTAGCTCTTAGCTCTTAGCTCTTAGCTCTCCGCTCCCACCCACAAATTCCGCAATGAGCCCCGGCGTCGCCGTGTCGAACCCGACCACGTCCAGCATGCCGGCGTCGTTAGGGTCCGCGATCGAGAACCCGTTCGACGTCATGGCGACCACGACCAGCTTGGCCGCGATGCCCATCCGCTCCCGGTACATGCGGAGCGCCTGCGCCGGGTGGATCTCGCCGGCCCACGTCTCGTTATCGGTGTAGATGACGAAGACGTCCACCGGCCAGTTGTGCTTCAGCGCCTCGGTCATCGGCAGCGCACAGTCCGTGGCGCCGAACGGAAGCCCGGACGTCAGCCGTACGACGTCATCGAGCCGCTGCCGGGGCGAGATGGCGAGCTCGCAGAGGCCACGCGACATCGGCGACAACCGCGCCAGGAACCCGGTCGCGGCAAACGCCGTGAACCGGTGCTCCGGTTCGGTGGCGGCGGTCACCAGTGCCATGGCCGCCGCGGCTTCCCGGCATGAGAGGTAGGGCATCCCATGCAGGCCCGCCGTCATCGAGCCCGACACGTCGAGTGCAAGCATGATCCGCTTGCCCGTCGCCGGGACGTTCTCGAATGCCCGGTAGAACGCGGCATCGAGCGCGTCGACCACCGATGCCACCGGCGTCCACATGCTGTTGCCCTTCATGCCGTATCCCTGCGAGTAGGTCTTGAGCGCAGCCAGCACCGCGAGCGGGTGGACCCGCGCCCGGCGGAGCGCGGTCCGATCCTCCAGCCGCCCCCGTACCGTGCGCGCCGCCGGCGTACCAGTCACCAGCAGGCCGACCTTGGTCATGACGCCGAGATTCCGGATCATGGCCGTGAGGGGCATCGCTTCAAGCAAGGCCTCCCACACCTCGGCGGAGGTGAGCAGTTCGGTCGGCACCATCTCCCGCACCAGTCCATGCGCGCGGATCAGGTTTGCCGCAGGTCCCGGCGCCAGTCCCTTGAGCTGCTGCACTGCTTCCAGGAGCTGGAGCCCATTGAGCTCGGCCGGCGCCGCCGCGACGCTTCCACGCGGCGCCACCTTTTCCCACCCGTTCACGGCATACTGGAACAGCATCGCGTGCGCGACGCTGGGCGCCTTCGGGTGCGCCAGCCGGAGCGCGTCACGGTGCGCCCAGCCGTCCCGCTGCTGGTACTTGAGCATCTGGTACGCCAGGTCGTTCGCGGACTTGCTGGTGTACCACGACGCCACGGCACGCCGCACGCCCCTGCCCCAGCCACGAAACGCCTGGATATACTCGATCCAGTGGAACAGGTGCGTCCCGGTCCGCGCCACCTCCGGCAGCGCGGCCAGCGCGGCGGCCCTGGTGTCGGCACTGCCCAGGCTCGCGGCAATGGCGAGTGCAAACAGCGCGGGGTCATTCTTTGCGGCCCGTCCGCTGCGACTCACCTCGACAATCCGGCGGACGACCCGCGGTCCGTCTATCGCCACGGCCTCGATGACGGCGCTGGCATTCTCCCGGGTCAGCGCGCGCTCCTCGACGTAGAACGTCCCACCCTCGCTGCCCATGATGAGAAACCGGTCCAGCCGGGCCCAGCAGTCAATCGCCCAGGCAAAGCCACCCGCCGAGTTGGCAACCTGGGTCGTGCCGGGAATCGGTTCCGACTGGGGCGTGAACAGGCGCCGGAGGCGCGTCGCGACATGCTGTGCGTAGTTGATCATGGTTCGCCTCCTTTCGAGGCAGGTGTGGAGAAATCGGCGCGGATAGGGGGTCGCCACTGGGAACGCGCATTCGGGGTAACCCAATGACTTCGACCCGCGCCGAAAGAGACTCGATCGGATGCAGGGTGTCGCTCGACTCCCGGTACGCGAACTACTCCGGGATGTGTGCGATAATCGAACGACGTCGACCCGATCGAGGGAACTGGCGATGACTGGAAGAGCGGCCGGATTCGAACCGGCGACCTCGACCTCCACAGGGTAAGCCTCGAGCGTCGGCCCGCGGATGCGGACATGAATTGCCAAGGCGTATCGCGCTCTTCCAGCTGAGCTACGCCCTCCCTGTCTATCGCCTCTTCGGGAAGGACACCGGGGGCGCGACCGGACATGCCGTGCACCGCACGGGAGTCGCGTGACCCTATGCGGGCCCGTCACGCCGGCCGGCCGACGGTGTCCTCCTCTTCTGCTGACTTCGCTTGTCAATGAGCGGACTACCAGGCCTGGTGTTGCTTGCAACGAAATCGCCCCGCCTGGCTCAGGAGCGCAGGCGGGGCGATGGATCTCGCTCCCGGTCGAGTCGGTCTGGCGTCAACTCAGGTCGCCACAACCTTCCCGTCCCGCACTCGCTGTTGCATCACCTCGCGTATCGGCTGGCGCCGAGGTGCACTCCCTGCCCGACACGAGCCCCGCAAGGGCACGCAGCCGTGCGAACGCCGGCGTGGCGTCCGGATGCCGGTAGGCAGATGAAATCGTGGAGCGCATACTCATCAGTATCTGGCCATCTCCTGCTGGTTCAGTCCCATGGTCCGAAAACACGAATCGCGTCACCGATGAGCGGCCGAGCAGTGAGTGCTCGAACCAGGCCGGCGCCCGCGGTGCGGGTGGGCCTGGCCATGCAACATCGGGACGCGACTCCCAAGGGCGCACAGGATACGGTGCGGCCCCAAATCTGTCAAGAGGGTGCTGCGCTAGCGCCTGGCGCGCAACCGCATCCCTACCATTACCCTGCCCTCCCGCCAGGCCGCAATGGGTCGAATCTCCGGGCCGTCCATGGATGCTCGCTGCCATCGCTCGGATTTCGACAGCGATCCCAGACCCAGTCCGAGAGCACTTCCGGCGGCCGCTCCCATCGCCGGCCCCAGCCAGAGCGAATTGGCCCCGACCTCGCCGACGATGTTGTGATTCTCCTCGGTGGACCATGCCAGAAGGCCGACACCGAGCCCGACGGCGGCCCCCACCAGTGCCCCGGTCTTGAGCCCGCGCCATGCATTGGTGTGAACGCCCTGGCTCACGTCCAGCCGGATCACGCTGTCGCGCGGGAGCGCCATCGGCCCCGCAACCGTAACGAAGCCGATCGAATCGGGCGTGTAGAAGTTCAAGTTGCCGAGGAACGGGTCCGAGTTGTCCGCTGGCCAGACGCGCACCCGGGCGGATGGCCCCAGCAGACTCTCGCTCTCCTGGGCTCCAAGGGGCGAGACAGCAACCAGCGCGAGCACGGCAAGGGTCGTGACCAAGCGGGTCATAATGGCTCCAGTTTGTCCCCAAAACTGGAACGCATTTGGTCGCGCCGGGACGACAGCGGAAGAGCGCTTAGCGCTTAGCACTAAAAAAAGAAGCTCCCGCATTTGCGGGAGCTATTGCCCCTCCTGGGCTCGAACCAGGACTCTCCTGATCCAGAGTCAGGCGTGT
>CBINCZ010000343.1:0-3401 GCA_966249295.1 uncultured Gemmatimonadales bacterium | reverse complement strand
GAGCCGCGCGATCGGAGGCATGACGCCGTAGGCATCGGCCGTCAGCAGGACGATGTTCTTCGGGATGCCGCCCCGCCCGCCCGGCGCGTGGTTGGCGATGTAATGAATGGGGTAGCAGGCGCGGGTGTTCTCGGTGAGCGCATCCGAATCGTAGTCAATGGCGCGGGTCACCGGGTGCAGCGTGACATTCTCGAGCACGGTGCCGAAGCGGCGGGTGGCGCCCCAGATCTCGGGCTCGGTTTCAGCCCGGAGCTTGATGACCTTGGCGTAGCAGCCGCCCTCAAAATTGAAGACGCCGGTGTCACTCCAGCCATGTTCGTCGTCGCCGATCAGCTGCCGGTCCGCACTGGCGGAGAGCGTCGTCTTGCCGGTGCCCGACAGGCCGAAGAACACGGCCGTGTCGCCGTCCTTGCCGATGTTGGCCGAGCAATGCATGCCGAGAATGCCCTGCTTCGGCATCAGGTAGTTGAGGATGGTGAAGATCGACTTCTTCATCTCACCGGCGTACCGGGTGCCGGCGATGATCACGAGCTGCTTGGCAAAGTTGATCGCAATGACCGTGGAGCTGCGGCAGCCGTGCTTCTCCGGGCTGGCCTGGAAGTCGGGTGCGTGAAGCACCGTGAACCGGGGCTCGAAGCCGGCCAGCTCGGCGCGCTCTGGACGGATGAACATGTTGCGGACAAAAAGCGCATGCCACGCGCTGGGCGTGTAGAAGCGCACCGGCAGCCGGCTGGCCGGCTCCGCGCCGCCATAGAGATCCTGCACAAAAAGCTCAGCGTCGCTGAGGTACGCCTTCACGTCGGCGTGCAGCCGGTCGAAATCGTCCGGCTTCATCTTCGCGTTCTTCTCCCACCAGATGTCGCCGCTGGTGGAAGGCTCGTCCACCAGGAACTTGTCCTTGGCCGACCGGCCGGTGTGGGGCGCGGTCTCGGCGGTGAAGGCCCCGCAATCGCTCAGGCGGCCCTCATGGCGTCGCAGTGCGTGCTCCACCAGCTCCGGCTCGATCAGGTTGGCGTGAATGGTCTGGGCCGAAATTCCATGGCGGGCATGGGAGGTGGCTTCGGGGCGGACTGCGGTACGCTCGGTGGACATAAGCTCCTTCACGTTCATTGACGGGCGGGAGCGTGACGGGCCTGGCGGCCGCGCTCCAGCGCATCCACCGCGGCAATCACGCTCATGTTGACGATGTCATCCACGCCGGAGTCGCGCTCCAGCACATGGATGGGGGCGGCCAGGCCCACCAGGATCGGGCCGATCGCGTGGGCGCCCCCCAGGCGGCCCAGCAGCTTGTAGCAGATGTTGGCCGCGTCCAGATCGGGAAAAATCAGCACGTTGGCCGGTCCCTGCAACCGGCTGAAGGGATAACGCTTTTGCAGCAGCGATTCCAGCACCGCCGTGTCGGCCTGCATCTCCCCATCCAGCTTGAGGTTGGGCCGCATCCGGTGGAGCCGCTCCACTGCGTCCGCCACCTTCTGCTGGCTGGGGTGCCGGACCGAGCCGAAGTTGCTGAACGACAGCATGGCCACCCTCGGCTCGATCCCCAGTGAGCTCACGTACTCCGCCGCGGCAATGGCAATCTGGGCGAGCCGCTCCGCGTCCGGGTCGATGTTCACGGTGCAGTCGGCGAAGAAATAGACCTCACCAGCAGGGCTCACCATCATGTAGATACCGGCCAGCGCGGCATCGGGCGACGAGCCCACCGCTTCGATGGCCGGCCGGATGGCCCGCGGGTAGTGCTGGTTCTCGCCGAGCACCACCGCATCCGCGTCGCCTTCGGCCACCATCATGGCGCCGAAATATTCCGGCTGCCGCACCCGGTGCTCCGCTTCCTGCCGCGTGACTCCCCGGCGCTGCCTGCGTATCCAGAACTGCTCGGCGTAGTCCTGCAGCCGGTCTGATTCCGCCGGATCGACGATCGGGAGTCCATCCAGTGACACTTCCGCGCCTTCCGCCGCTCCCTCGATGAGCTGGCGCTCGCCGATCAGCACCGGATTGGCGATGCCATCGTCGGCCAGGATTCGTGCGGCCCTGATGACGCGCGGATCATCCGCGTCGGTCATGGCCAGCCGCTGGGGGTTGGCAGCGGCACGGTTCATCAGCCCGCGCATCACCGCGCGTCCATGGCCGAGCCGGGTCTCCAGGTGGGAGCGGTACTCATCGAGATCCAGCAGCTCCGTGGCCGCGCCCGAGTGGATCGCGGCCCACGCGACTGCCGGCGCCACCCAGAGCAGGACTCTGGGGTCAAACGGCTTCGGGATCAGGTAATCCCGGCCGAAGCGCAGCGAAGGAAGGTTGTAGGCCCGGAGCACTACCTCGGGCACGTCGTCCCGCGCCAGCGCGGCCAGCGCGCGCGTTGCTGCCATCTTCATCTCTTCATTGATGGCCCGTGCCCGCACGTCGAGCGCACCGCGGAAGATGAAGGGGAAGCCCAGGACATTGTTGACCTGGTTGGGATAGTCGGTGCGGCCGGTCGCGATCACCGCATCGGGCCGCACTTCGCGCACTACGTCCGGCATGATTTCCGGCGTGGGATTGGCCAGCGCGAAGACGATGGGGTCGGGCGCCATCCGCTGGATCAGGTCGGCGGAGACGGCCCCGGCGGCGGAGAGCCCCACGAACACATCGGCACCCTCAAACGCCTCCTGCACCGTGGCCGGCGCGTCGGGATTGGCAAACCGGGCCTTGTAGGGATCCACCTTGTCTCGTCCCGGCCGGATCACGCCATGCTGGTCGCACATGACCACGTTCTTCCGCTGCACGCCCAGTCGCACGTAATGCTCAGCGGTCGCAATAGCCGCGGCGCCGGCACCCACGAAGACCACCTTCACGGCGGCGATGTCCCGGCCGGTGACTTCCAGCGCGTTGAGGAGCGCCGCGCCAGAAATGATGGCGGTGCCGTGCTGGTCGTCATGAAAAACGGGGATGGAGAGCGTCTCGCGCAGCCGCTCCTCGACCAGGAAACAGTCGGGCGACTTGATGTCCTCGAGGTTGATGCCGCCGACGGCCGACTCCAGCATCTGGCAGAAGCGGATGATTTCCTCGGGGTCCGGCGCATTGATCTCGAGGTCAAAGACGTCGATGTCGGCGAAGGTCTTGAAGAGCACGCCCTTGCCTTCCATGACCGGCTTGCCGGCCATCGGCCCGATGTTGCCGAGCCCCAGCACGGCGGTGCCGTTGGAGACGACCGCCACCAGGTTGCCCTTGGCGGTGTAGCGATAGACATCCTCCGGCCGGTCGCGGATGGCGAGGCAAGGCTCGGCCACGCCGGGGGTATAGGCAAGCGAGAGATCGCGCTGGTTCTGGGTCTGCTTGGTGGCAACGACCTGGATTTGTCCCGGCCGCCCTTCCTCGTGGGAGCGAAGGGCGTCAGCTCGGCGGTCGGGTGATGGCGGCGGGTTCAG
>CBINCZ010000342.1:0-3433 GCA_966249295.1 uncultured Gemmatimonadales bacterium | reverse complement strand
CTCAGCTCTCAGCTCTCAGCTCTCAGCTCTCAGCTCTCAGCTCTCAGCTCTCAGCTCCTGACTCTATCCATCAACACCAACCCTGCCACCAGGAACAGCGCATTGGGCATCCAGGCCAGCAGCGTCGGGTTCATGACGTTCTTGTCGCCCATGGCGGTGACAATCTGGAAGAGCAGGATGTAGATCACGGTGGCCGCCAGGCTCACGCCGATGCCGAAGGCCGTGCCCGAGCGGGGCGCGGCCATCGCCAGCGGCGCACCGAAGAGCGCGATCACGAGACAGGCAACCGGAATGGAGATGCGCTGGGCCTGCTGGACCTCCAGCTTGCCGGTGGGACTGCCCGCCCGTCGCACCGCATCGATGTAGCGCCCCAGCTCGGCGTATCGCATGGCTTCTGGCGCCTTGTTCTCGACCAGCAGGTCTTCCGGATCCTGGGAGAATGCCGCTAGCTGCATCCGGGCGAAGTCGAACGTGGCCAGCCGGCCGGGGCTGCCCAGGACGCGGCTCTGTCCGTGCCAGAGGGTCCAGTGGGCGGCTGAATCGCTCCAGGTCGCGCTGTCGGCGCGGACCACCAGGGTGGGATAATCGTCCCCCGTGCCGGCGCGCTCCAGCACCAGGTCACGCAGGGTATGCGATGCCACGTCGAGGGACCGGATGGCGTACATCCAGCCCTCATCGGCCCGGTAGACAAAGTTGTACCGGCCACCAGTATTCAGGCTGGACGGGTCGGTCTGCAGCTCCACCTGCCGGGCACTCGCTGTCACGGCCAGCTCTCCCACGACGACGGCAAGCGCGGAGGCCGCGACCGAAGCCAGGAAGAGTGGCAGCACCAGCCGGTGAAAGCTGGCGCCACCCGCCTTCGCAGCGGTAAGCTCGGAGTGCCGAGCCATGTTGCCGACGGTAAAAATGGTGGCGAAAAGCACCGCGGCGGGCATCACCTGCGACGTCCACGCAGGGATGCCGTAGACGTAGCTGAGGGCGATCTGCCTGATCGGGAGGCCCCTGCCCAGCAGGTCGTGCAGGTCCTGGATCATCTCCGAGACCACCGCCACGATGGGGAACCCGATGGCGGTGACCACGAACAGCTTGATCCATGAGCGCAGGACGTAGCGATCCAGCAGCCTGATCATGCGGTCCGCCGGCGCACCCTGCGCCACTGCTCATTGAGCCACTCGGTGACTTCCTGCCAGTCGCCACCGCGGGTCGAGCCCATCTCCCGGCTCACCAGCAGGAGGCCCACCAGCCCCAGCGCCGACAGGATGATGTCCGGGGCCCACATGGCCAGCCAGGGCGAAAGGATGCCCCGGTCAGCGAGCGCCTCGCCTGCGGTCAGCCCTACCCAGAAGATGGCGAACACACCCATCGCGCCCCCGATGACGAGCCCCATGCCGCCACGGGGAAACCTCAGCGCCACCACGATGCCCACCAAAGCAAAGGGGAGGCAGGCAAAGGCGATCGCCCACTTCTTATGCACTTCCACGAGGTAGCGGTCGCCCTGGTACTCGGCATCTTCCATCCGGCCGGCGGCGCTGCGGATCTCGCTGAAGGCCGACAGCCGGCTGGGCGGCGCGGCCTCCGCCGATTGCTTCGGCACCGCGCGCTTGGGCTGTGCAGTCGCCTGTGCCTCAGCCGTCCTTGGAAGGACAAGGTTGCGGAGGGCGCCGGCCCATGCGCAGTAGCCGCTGGCTGGTGACTGCTCCACCGGGGCCGGTGGCGGAAGGGCGGGCAGATTCAGCAGGTAGCGGAGGTCGCGGTCCAGGAGCGCAGCGCGGTCCACCTGGGCCTGGGCCAGATCCCGCTTCGAGGCGCGAACCACACCAAGCATCTCGCAGGTGCTCTGTTCCCGGTCACCCCGGACAATGGCGCCCTCGTTGCGCTGGAACTTGTCGTAGACGTTACGCAGCAGCACCTGGTTTTCGTCAAACCGCACCACCCGGAAATCACTGGGCGCCGTGCTCGGAAATTCGTGCACCTCGCCGGTATGCAGGGTCAGCAGGAGGTCGCTGCCGGTCGGCCCGGCCACTGCCATGACGCCACTGTCGGCATAGATGATCCGGCGGCCCGCCTGCCCGCCCATGTCATAGATGGACACGTTCCGGAGCTGGCCATTGGCCTGGTCGATCTTGGCGGCGCGCAGGAAGTACTGTGACTGCGGAATGTCGTTGACGACCTGCTCGTGCAACTCGAACGTCGGCTTTTTCTGGGCGATGTCGAAGAACAGCGTGCGGAGCCGGGTATTGCTGCGGGGCAGTACCTGATCCACAAACCCGAAGGTCGCGACGGCAATCAGCACGGACACCAGCAGCACGGGACGGAGAAGCTGGCCCACGCTGACGCCGCTGCTCCGCATGGCCGTGATTTCGTTCTCGGCGGCGAGCTGGCTGAATCCGTAGAGAGTGGCCACCAGCACGGCCATCGGCAGGGTGAGCGCCATGATGAACGGCAGCGCCAGGACGAACACCTCGGCGATGACTTTCCAGTCGAGCCCCTTGCCCGCGAGCTTCGAAAACTGCCGGGCCACCTGGTTGAGCAGCATGAAGCCGGTCAGTGCCGCCAAGGCAAAGCCGAACGGCGCCACCAGTCTGCCAAGCACGTAGCGGGTCAGTCTTCGCACGGTCTAAGTAATGTGGTTGTAAGGGTTTCGACCCATCATTATATTCTGCCGCGTCCTTCCTTGATACCCCGGTCCCGATTCCGAGTTCGCGTGGCCCGTCGCCCTCTCATTCCCCTCGTGGGTCTCCTGCTGCTCGCCCTGCCGCAAGCGGTGCTGGCGCAGGTGCGGGACAGCACCCTGCCGCCGCCGCCGGCCCGCTTCGACATAGTGATGCCCGAGCTGCGGCAACCGGCTGCCCTCCGGGCGCCGTGGCTGGGCGGCCACCAGGGACTGGTCCGCTTCGACAGCGCGGTCAGCGCCGCGTTGGACTCGGCGCACATGGCCCGGGCCAACGCCCGCCGGGCGCTCTACATCTACGGGCGGAGCGCCGTGGACACCACACGGGCGCCGGAGCAGCGGCGCGGCATCCTGGGACTGGACGAAAGGTACGCCGATCTGGCCATCGACGGTCAGGCCACGCTCGACATCCGGACCGAGCGAGTCAAGAACGAGCGGTGCACCGCGGCGGAGCTGAACGATCCCACCGCCGGCTGTGGCGGACGGATCAAGGCGCCGCAGCTGGAGAACAATATTGACGTGCGGTCGTCCGGCCTCATCGGGCGCCGGGTGCACGTCAACGTCGACTACCAGTCGGACCGCGATTTCACGGCCAACAACAACATCCAGGTCTACTACCAGGGGCTGACCGACGAGATCGTGCAGCGGGTGGAGGTGGGCACGGTCACGTTCCAGCCGCCCCCCTCCCGCTTCCTGACGGCGGCGGTGCCACGCAGCAACTTCGGGGTGAACGGGCTCTTCGAAGTCGGGCCCATGCAGTTC
>CBINCZ010000341.1:0-3470 GCA_966249295.1 uncultured Gemmatimonadales bacterium | reverse complement strand
ACGGCTCGCTCGACTGGCTGCGCGAGGGGAGCGTGAGCATGCTCGCGCTCAACCTCTCGCAGTGGAACGACCTGCAGGTCATCGGCTCGGAGCGGCTCCACGACCTGCTCGATCGCCACGACATCGCTGAGGGCGAGACCATCGGCCTCGAGATGGCGCGGCGGCTGGCGCGCGATGCCGGCGTCTGGACCGTGATCATGGGCGACTACGACCAGGTGGGCGATTCGCTCCGCCTCGTCGCCCGGGTGTACGACGTATACACTGGCCGCAAGGTGGAGACGGCCCAGGTGACCGCCGTGCCGGGTGAGGATGTGCGCCCCGTCTTCGACCAGCTCGCCGCCGAGCTGCTGGACCTCTCGGGTGCGCCGGCCGACACCCGGACAGCGCTGTGGGAAGCGACCACGTCGTCGCTCGAGGCGTTCCGGGCGTACCTGCAGGGCGCCGAGGCGCTCAACAACTGGGACCTCGCCACGGCGGAAACCGCGCTCAAGCGCGCCACCGACATGGACAGCACGTTCGGGCTGGCCTACTACAAGTACGCATTGACGCGCGGGTGGCTGGTGGGCGCCGACGATTCGCTGAGCACCGACGCCATGGCCCGCGCCGTGGCGCACTCGGCGGCGCTGCCCCAGCGCCAGCGCACCATCATCAGTGCGTACAGTGCGTTCATCGACGGCGAATACCGCGCGGCGCGTGCGCTGTATGGCAGTCTCATTGCCCGCGACAGCAACGACACCGACGCCTGGTATGGCCTGGGTGACGCCTGGTACCACGACATGATGGCGCCGGAAGGCCATGCCACCGCCATGACCGAGTCGCTCCGGGCCTTCCGGAAGGCGCTGGAGCTGGATCCCAGCTACGTGCTGGCGTACGAACACGTCGAGGAGATGCTGACCAGCACGAGCAGGCGGGGCAGTCCCATTGCGCTGATGCCGAACGATTCGTTCGTGCCGGCGTACGACGCGCAGCTGCGGCCGCTGCTCGACAGTGCTGCCTCGACCGCCGCGGCGCAGCGGGCCCAGGGCGCGGTGATGACACTGGCGCGGAACTGGGTGGCGACCCAGCCGGCCGCGCTCCGCTCGCACAGCGCGCTGGTGGATGCCTTCATCGCGGCGGGTGACTATCCCTCCGCGCTCACCGAGCTGAGCCGGCTCCGCGCCCTCTCGCCCAACCATCCCGAGATCGCGTTCATGGAAGCGCGGGTGCGCTTCCTCTCAGGTAACGTGGATGAGGCCGCGCAGCTGCTGCGCCAGGCGCTCGACTCGAGCGCACCGGGCGATTTTACCGGTTTCCGGAGCACGCCAGCGGTATTCCAGGATGTGGCGGCGGCGGCCAATGTCTTTGCCTATCAGGGCGACGTCACCAACGCGACGCGTGCCATCGAGTTTGCCGACCAGGTCCGGGCGGCCATCTTCGGCAGCGACGGGATGGGTGGCAGCGACAGATGGCGGCGCAACGCGCTGGCGCAACTGTTCAACTCGCTGGGCGCGCCTGAGTCGGCACTCCGGAGTCTCTGGAATGCCACGGCAGAGGACGCCCGGGTGGCGCCGCCTGCAAAGAGGAAAGCCATCCTCGCCGCAGGCGCGCCCGCGGCCATGGGCCTCTTCACCGGGCTCGCCGGCGACTCCACCGGGCTGACGGAGCTTCGCGCGCTCTCGGGCGAGCCACCGCCGGCGCTCCTGCAGGCCTGGCTCGCGCTGGCGCGGGGCGACACCGCCGAGGCCCGGACACTGGTGCAGGCACCGGACAGCGCCGCGTCCAGCAAGTTCGACCAGCTTTCCCGGCGCGCCATCGCCGCGATCATCTATGCTGACCTGGGCGATACCCAGCGCGCGCTCAACCTGCTGCGCAGCTTCGAGCCAGCCCAGCTCTCCTCGCGCGGTTTTGACTCCCGCTGGGCGTCCATCGGGCGGGTGCGGCTGCTGCGCGCCTCGCTCGAGGCCCGCCTGGGCCACACCGCCGCCGCCCGGGAGCAGTACGAACTCGCCCTGGCGCAGTGGAAAAACGCCGACCCCAGCATGGCGCGGTACGTGGAGATCGCGAGGGTGGGATTGGCAGCTTTACAGGACGGGTAGGACGGGCAAGACGGGCGGGACGGGCAGGTGGTCGCTCAGCGCTAAGCGCTCAGACCCTCCCGTCCGCCTTGTCCGCCCCACCTGCCCGCCTTGCCCGCCTTGCCCGTCCTGCCCATCTTGCGAACGGGCCGGGCGCGATGGTCGCGGGTGCGGAAACGCGCTCGAGGAAAGTCCGAGCTCCATTGGGCAGACTGCCAGGTAACGCCTGGGCGCCGCGAGGCGACGGACAGGGCCACAGAGAACAGACCGCCACGTGCGCAAGCACGGGGTAAGGGTGAAACGGTGGGGTAAGAGCCCACCGCCCCGAGCGTAAGCAAGGGGGCACGGTAACCCCCAGTCGGAGCAAGACCAAATAAGCGGCGAGGTGCGGCCCGCACCGACCAGCCTGAGCGCAAGCGAGGGCAGCCGCGGGTAGGTTGCTTGAGGCGTCCGGTGACGGCCGTCCCAGAGAGATGACCATCTCCCGCAAGGGAAACAGAACTCGGCTTACGGCCTGGCCCATGGGCCCCCGGATCAGCGTCCGGGGGCCTTGTTTTTGCCTGAGCGGGAGCGGGGGTCTAATTTTGGCGTCTGGCGCTCGACGCCAGACGCCGGACGCCAGACGCCAGACGCATGACTCAACCCCGAGGATCCGATGCTCAGCCGCTCCGCCCCCATCGCCCTGCTGGCCGTGCTGTTTCTGCCCCTGGCCAGCAACGCACCGGTTACGCTCAAGTACAAGATCCGCCAGCATGTCGCCCAGACCATTGATCTCACCGCCATGGGCGGCGAGACCCAGTCGGGCGCGGCGGACTATGATGTCTATGTGACGGTCAACAGCCAGGACAGCGCCGGCGGCCACGCGGTTGCCGTCAAGGTGGACTCACTGATCCCCGCAGCCGGGGCCGACCCCCAGGTGGCCGCGGCGGTGACCGCGCAGATGAAGGACGCCGAGGGCTCCGGCTTCGTGGATGCCGAGGGCAATGTGTCCGGATTTCCGTCCGACCCGAAGGGCGGCGCGCTGCGGCAACTCATGCAGGCGATCTATCCCTCGGTGAAGGACGGGATCAAGCCGGGCGACACCTGGAGCGACACGACGGCGGTGACCGATTCGCTGATGGGCGGCGCCATGTCGCGCAACGTCGTGACCAACTACACGGCATCCGCGGGCGAATCGTGGAAGGGCGAAGCCACCATCAAGCTGGTGGCCGCCAGTTCCTACACCGTGTCCGGCTCGCAGAGCGGCATGGCGCTCGAGGGAAATGGGCGCACCAATGGGACCTTCACGGTGAGCCGGGCCGGTCACATCGTCTCGGGCCAGAATTCCGGGCAGATGAACCTCAGTGCGTCGGGCCCGCAGGCGCCGATGCCGATCCCGATCATGAATGAGACCAGCTCCACGATCACGCTGCTGCC
>CBINCZ010000340.1:0-3474 GCA_966249295.1 uncultured Gemmatimonadales bacterium | reverse complement strand
CACGCCGACGACGATCCGGTCGATCTGGGCCAGCTTGCCCAGGTCGTGGTCGCCGGGCTCCACCCGGATCATGTAGGTGCGCTGGCGGTCCAGTTTCCCGAAAGAGGCGAAGATCGAAGTCGGGGTGGAGAAGAACTGGGCCTCGACGCCGAGCTGGCGAGCGGCGAGGCTGAGCACATCCTCCAGCCGCCCGGCCTCATAGCCGTAGCCGTGCAGCGCCCGGCCGACGGTGAGGATGAAATTGGCGGCGTCGGTGGGGAAGTATTCGGGAATGGGTGAGGGCATGACTGAAAGATGGGCGGGATGGGCGGGATGGGCGAGATGGGCTGACAGGATGGGCGGGATGGGCAGGTCTCATGGTTGGAGCGACCGATACAGCAGCCACGTGACTCGGCCTGCAGCGTCACGGGCTGCTTCAACCGCTTGCCAATCAGCCTCACTGAGAAAACCAAGATCGCGGGCAAGCTCGAGCTGGTAGCTCACCTCGGCGAGCGATCCGAGAGCGATATCGAGAAAGCGACGGAACTCGGCCTTCCCGCGCTTGGCTGAACCTTCGGCGATGTTGGTGGGGGCAGAAGCTGCAGCCCGGCGTATTTGTGCCGTGAGCCCGAAACGTTCGTTGGCCGGCCAATGCTCCGTCGCCCGATAGACCGCCAGCACGAGTTCATGACAGCGCTGCCATGCGATGAGGTTCCTGTACCGTTTCATGCCGCCAATATCGCAGCTTGTAAGGCCTCGCTGGGTACCGAAATCCTTCATCACGTATCATTCCCGCCCATCTTGCCCATCCCGCCCATCCTGCCCATCCTGCCCATCCTGCCCATCTCGCCCATCCTGCCGTATACTATCCCATCCCCATCCGGAGCCCTGCGTGGCCCGCCGCATCCTGGTTGTGGATGACGACGCTTCCATGCGCGATGCCATCGCGCAGGCGCTCGGCGCCGATTATGACGTCCTGGTCGCCGAGAGTGCGGAGCACGCCCTGACGCTGCTGGATGCGACGCCCGATGTCGTGCTGAGCGACGTGCGCATGCCCGGCCTCGGCGGTATCGAGCTGCTCGGCCTGCTGCGCTCGCGCGCTCCCTCAGTGGACGTGATCCTGATGTCGGCGTTCGATGACATGCCGACGGTGGTGAGCGCCATGCGCGAAGGCGCCGCTGATTTCCTGCCCAAGCCGGTGGACCTCCACGACCTCCGCCGGGTCCTCACCCGCCTCATGGACGACCGCCGGGTCCGGGAACGCCTGGCCCTCGCGGTGGAGGAGAACTCGGACGGGTATCGGCTCGATGAACTGATCGGGCGGGCACCGGGGATGGTGGCTACGTACAAGCTGGTCGGTCAGGCCGCCGCCGTCCGCACTAACGTGCTGATTCGCGGGGAGAGCGGCACGGGCAAGGAGCTGATTGCTCGTGCCATTCACTACAACTCGGCGGAAGCCGGCGAGCCGTTCGTCGCGCTCAACTGCACCTCGTTGCCCAGCACGTTGCTGGAGAGCGAACTCTTCGGGCATGTGCGCGGCGCCTTCACCGGCGCGCATGCCGCCCGACGAGGCCGGTTCGAACTGGCGGGTCGCGGGACCATCTTCCTCGACGAAATCGGCGATACCTCCCCAGAGTTCCAGAGCAAGCTCCTCCGGGTACTGCAGGAACGGGAGTATTACCCGGTTGGCGCCGAGCGCGCCGAGCGCACCGAGGCGCGGGTCATTGCCGCGACCCACCGGAACCTGGAGCAGCTGGTGGCGGAGGGTAGCTTCCGCGCCGATCTCTACTACCGGCTCCGGGTCGTCGAGATCGTCGTTCCTCCACTCCGCGAGCGCGCCGAGGACATTCCGCTGCTGGCCGCGCACCTGCTGCGGGCCGCCAGCCACGCCCTGCACCGGGGAGCGCCGGTGCTGCTGCCGGAATCGCTCGCGCTCCTGTCGGCGCATTCCTGGCCCGGCAACGTGCGTGAGCTTTCCAACTGCCTCACCGGCGCCCTGGTGCTTGCGCACGGTGACGTCATCCGCCCCGAGCACCTGATGATCGGTCACGTGGATACCGGCGCCGCCGCTCGCCTGCAGACGCTCGACGAGGTTGAGCGGGCGCACGTCGAACATGTCCTCGCCGCGACAGGTGGGCAGAAGGCGGCCGCGGCACGGGCCCTCGGTGTGTCGCGGCCCCGGCTCGACCGGCTCCTCGCCCGGCACGGCCTGCACTAGGATCGCGATGGCCGCTCGCCGCTTTGCCTTCCACTCACTCCGCGCCCGGTTCCTGCTGGTGGTGCTGGGGGTCGTGCTCGTTCCCCTGACCATGCTGGGCTGGTGGCTCAATCGCGGCACCACCGCGTCGGGCACGCGGCTGCTCCACGACCGGCTCGACAGCACCCTCAGCGCCATGGCATGGACCACTGGCTCCCACTGGGTGCGGGAGCGATCGGCGCTGCTGGCCGTCGCCGAAGGCGCCGAGCTGCGCGGCGTGCTCTCGGCCGGGCGCTGGAATCGTGACGTGGCGCTGGGACCGCTGCAGGACGAACTGGCCCTGTTCCGGGTCCAGCTCGAGCAGGCGGTGGTGCGCGATTCGAGCGGCGTTGCGCGGTGGGCATTCAGGGTGGATGACGATCAGGGTGTCCGGCTGGTGCCGGTGGCTGGGCGGCCGGCGCGCTTGGACAGCAGCCAGAACGGAATGGCGGTGGCACTGCCGGTCTATGACGCGGTTGGCGGCCCGGCCATCGGTTCGCTCGAGCTGACGTTGCGGGCGGGGGACATCATGCCGGCGAATTCCGTCACGCCGGTGGCCGCCGGTGCCGTGATGGCGATCATGAACCCCACGACCGGCGCGTCGCTGGTTCCGGTGCCGTTCGATCCCGCGCTGCTCTCGGAGAACCGGTTCACCTGGGCCGGGTCGCAGTGGCTGACCGCACGCCGACTGCTGCAGGACCCTCCCGTCATGCTGCTGGCGGCGGCCCCGCTCGATCCGTTCGTTGCACCGTTTTCGCACGCCGCGCGCCTGGGTGCGTGGGCGCTGCTTGCGACCACGGTGCTCGCCTTCCTCGCGGCCCTGCTCCTGGCCCGGCGTCTCACCCGTTCGCTCGAGGAACTGGCTGGTGCCGCCGATGCGGTCACGGCCGGCAACCTGAATCTCCGCATCGAGCCGTCGAGCGCTGATGAGGTGGGACGCCTGGCGCAGGCATTCAACGCCATGACCGAGAGTCTTCGACGCACGCTGAAGCAGCTCTCCGAACGGCAGGCGATTTCCGCCGTCGGAGAATTTGCCTCCACCCTGGCGCACGAGATCCGGAACCCGCTCGGCGCGATGCGACTCAACCTGCAGGGTCTGGAGGCGGCGCTGGAGGACACACCCGTGGCACAGCGGACGATGCGCCGGGCGCTGGCCGACGTGGACCGGCTGGAATCCACCGTGGCCGGCGCACTGCAGGTCGCGCGCAGTGGCCGGGTCACACTCGAGTCCATGGACGTGCGGCAACCGGTGGCGCAGG
>CBINCZ010000339.1:0-3483 GCA_966249295.1 uncultured Gemmatimonadales bacterium | reverse complement strand
CCCGCGTCGGCTAACGCGTCGATCTGCCGGGAAAGAAGCAGTCCGTTGGTGGTGAGCGCCAGGTCGTGAATCGCGGGATCCTGCAGCAACATGCGCACGAGTTCGGGGAGGTCACGCCGTAGCAGCGGTTCGCCGCCGGTGAGCCGTACCTTGTGTGCGCCCAGCGAGGCAAAGATCCGCGCCAGCCGGGTCAGCTCCTCGAAGGTGAGGAGCGACTCGCGCGGGAGCCAGGCGTAGTCCTCCTCCGGCATGCAGTAGGTGCAACGCAGATTGCAGCGGTCGGTGACGCTGAGTCGCAGGCTGCCGAGTGGGCGACCGAGCCTGTCCAGCACGGCTTCACCCACGCGAAGCCTCGGCGTCTGGCCGCGCCATCACGATGCCGCCAGGCGCCGTCGGATCAACCCAACCCACCGTGCCATCGGCGTAGGTCTCCCGCTTCCAGATCGGCACCCGCGCCTTCACCTGATCAATGACCCAGCGACAGGCCGCGAAGGCTTCCTCCCGATGCGCACTCGCGACCGTCACAGCCACCGCCACGTCACCGATGGCGAGGTCTCCCAGCCGATGCACCATCGCCACCCGCACCGGCCACTTGGCTTCGGCTTCCTGTACGACGCCAGCACACTCGTGCTCGGCCATGGACTCGTACGACGAGTAGGAGAGCGCGACAACCTCACGGCCGGCATGCGAATCGCGCACCGCGCCGGTGAACGTGACAATCGCGCCATGGTCGGCGCGGCTCACTTTCGCGACCAGCGAGGCGAGATCAATTGGGCTGTGGGTGAGATACACGTCAGCCGCCCGCCAGCGGCGGCAGGATGGCGAGCTCGTCGCCGTTTTCGAGGATCCGCTCGGGAGCGGCCTGGCGCCCATTCACAGCGAGGAGCACCCTGGGAGGGAGTCCGTCGGCGGCGTGCCGGTCACGGAGATGCGACACCGCATCGCCGGCCCTTGAGCCCTCCGGGAGGGAGAGCGTCAGCCGATCGGCACCAAGCATCTCGGCATAGCGGGCGAAGAGGAGGGCCTGGACGGTGATGGACATGTGGCAAGCAGGGATGAGGGGTTAGGGACTAGGGACTAGGGCGGAAGGGCTGATGTCCGTCTCGCAGCCCTAAGGCCTGGCCCCTAATCCCTGCCCTAGCCCCTCATCAGAACTCCGGCCCGCCGTCGGCCGCCTGAGGCGACTCCTCGTCGGCCACCAGCGTCCGCAACTCCTTACTGGGCTTGAAGACCGGCACCGGGCGAGCGGCGACTTCCACCGGCTCTCCGGTACGAGGGTTCCGCGCCATGCGGGTCTTGCGGCGGCGGATCTTGAAGGTGCCAAAACCCCGGATCTCGATGTTCTGCTGATCCTTGAGGGCCTCCTTGATGGCCTCGAGGAACGCGTCAACCACCCGGGCACAGTCCTTCTTGGAAATCATGGGGCCGGCGGTGCGCGCGATAGCGGCAGTCACCGTTTCAACGAGATCGGCCTTGGTCATGCATCCCCCGCAGAGGGTGACAGACTCAGGCGCCGGGCGTGAATGCGGAAGGAGGCGCCTCAGGGCCGATAGTACGGGCTTAAGTGTTGACTGTCAAGGGGTTGGAGCGCCGGACGGGCTGCCGACACCGAGCGACCGCAGGAATTCCACGAAATGGGGATAGGCATCGTGCGGGCCGGGTGCCGCTTCAGGATGGTACTGGACGGCAAAGATCGGCAGTGCCCGGTGGCGAATGCCCTCGACGCTGCCATCGTTGAGGTTACGGTGGGTGACCTCGAGATCAGGCGCACCAGGCACGCCACGTTCGTCGCCCTTGACGGCGAATCCGTGGTTCTGCGTCGTAATCAGCACCCTGCCTGAAGCAAGGTCACGCACTGGATGATTCCCGCCCCGGTGACCGTACGGCATCTTCTCCGTGGCGCCGCCATACGCCAGGCCGATCAGTTGGTGCCCCAGGCAGATGCCGAATGTCGGCAGCCCTGAGTCGCCCAGTTCACGTATTACTGGAAGTGCGTAACGAACGGCGGCGGGGTCACCAGGTCCATTGGACAGGAAGATACCATCAGGATTGAGCTTACGTACCTCATCTGCAGTAGTTTCTGAAGGCACCACGGTGACCCGGCATCCCGCCTCCACCAGCATGTGGACGATGTTCCGCTTCATGCCGAAGTCGAACGCCACCACGTGCGGGCCCTCGCCTTCGCTGTACGGCTCGGACACGGTCGCGCGGGAAGCAAGGTCCTGCCCCGACATGGCCGGACTGGCGGCAAGCTGACCCCGCAACGCATCGGTCGGCGCCGCGCCAAGCGCGATGACGCCACGCATGGAGCCACGCTCCCGGAGATGCCGGGTAAGGCGGCGCGTGTCCACATTCTCGAGGATAGGGATGTGGTGCTGGGCCAGCCATTCGTCCAGCCGCAGGCTGGCGCGCCAGTTCGAGGGATGGCGGCTCAGCTCCCGCACGATCACCCCGCTCACCTGCGGCCGCCCCGACTCCATGTCCTCGGGCGTGACACCGTAGTTGCCGATCATCGGGGCCGTCATGACCACGATCTGGCCCAGGTAGCTGGGATCGGTGAATGTTTCCTGGTAACCCGTCAGGTTGGTGGTGAAGACCACCTCAGCGAAGGCCGGGGTGAACTCGGAGGGCGATGTTCCGGCGAACCAGGTCCCGTCTTCCAGCAGAACGAAAGCGGGGCGATCGGTCTTGCCGACGCCCCGCTCGTTGTTGCCGCTCACTGCGCCGGCGTCGGCGATGGCTCGCCGCCGGAGGGCACAGGGGCGGAGTTTTCGATGGGCAGCTGGCTCGGCGTGGTAGCCGGAGGAGCCGACTGCCGGATCTGCTCCTGAATATTGCTACGGGTCGGCCCACCGGCGCCACCCGCCGCCATGACCGAGAGTATCAGCGACAGCCCGAGGAAGATGCCGCCGCACCACCAGCTCATCCGGGTCAGCAGGGTTACTGCCTGCCGGCCGCCGACCACGCGGTCGGTCATGCCGCCGCCGAGGCTCGCCAGTCCCCCGCCCTCGCCGGACTGGAGCAGGACGACGGTAGCCAGGAGTAGCGCGTCGAGGATAAGCAGTACAAGAATCAGGTAGAACATGGGCTTCCCGGGTTCGGACAATCAGGAAATCTAGCCCCGTGGAGGCCCTCGTTCAACTGGAGCTCCCCGACGCCACCAGTTCGGCCCACTTGACCGGATCGAGGCTGGCACCGCCTACCAGCACGCCGTCGATTTCCGGCTGGGCCATCAGCTCCCGCACGTTGCCGAGATTGACGCTGCCGCCGTAGAGAATCGCCGGCGCCGCTGCACCCATCTGCCTGAGCTCGGAGCGCAGGGTGCGGTGGACCGCCGCGGCATCTTCAGGTGTGGCGTTACGCCCGGTGCCGATGGCCCAGACCGGTTCGTAGGCCAGGAGGACCTGGTCCAGCTCGCCGGCGGCAATCTTGGCGAGTCCCGCCTTCAGCTGCCGGAGGCAGACTGCTTCCGTCTCTCCGGCC
>CBINCZ010000338.1:0-3490 GCA_966249295.1 uncultured Gemmatimonadales bacterium | reverse complement strand
AACCTCGGCGCGAGCCAGTTCAACCGGGGCCTCTATGCCGAGGCCGAACGGTTCACCCGCGAGGCACTGGGCATCATCCGGGCGTGGTACGGTGACGATCATCCCGAGACCGCATCAGGCGAGACGATTCTCGCGCGATCGCTGGTCTACCAGAACCGCTTCGACGAAGCCAAGCCACTGCTGGCCGACGCGCTCCGGGTCCAGGAGCAGACCTACGGGCCGGTACACCCGCGGGTGGCGTCGGCGCTCAACGAGCTGGGCAACATGGCCGTCAGCGACAAGGATTTCGGTGCGGCCGAAGGCTACTTCACGCGGATGCGGGACATCTACCGGCAGGTCTACGGCGAGAACCATTTCCTCTACGCGGTGAGCATTTCCAATCTCGCCAGCGTTCGCCTCAACGACGGCGACTACAAAGGCGCGGAGCCGATGTTTCGTGAAGCGGTCACGCGCTTCTCGGCGGCACTGGGCGCCGAGCATCAGTCCACCGGCATCGCCCGGATCAAGCTGGGACGTACCCTGCTCCGCCAGGGCCGCTTCCGCGAGGCGCAGCACGAGACCCAGGCCGGCCACGCGATCGTCAAGCGCCAGGCCAACCCCGCGGTGAGCTGGCTGGAACAGGCGGAGAAGGACTTGAAGGAAGAGGAGGCGGGGATAGAGTAGGCTGTAGGCTGTTGGCTATTGGCTATTGGCTTGGCTGTTGGCTGTTGGCTGCTCAGCACTAGACGCCAGACGCCAACAGCCAATAGCCAGCGCCCATCTTCACCCCGCCACAAACCTCTTGAATCCTGCCATCGCCAGGTAGATCGCAGCGGCGAGGGAGAGATAGAACCCGAAGCCGAAGCTGAAGATGTCGAAGAAGCCGGGGCCGTCGCCGCCCGACCCGCCGATGCCGCTCACCGCGTGGAAGCCGGTCCAGATGGCCCAGAGCACCGCTGCGAGCGGCAGGCAGAGCGCGAGCCAGCTGCGGCGATCGCGCCAGAGCCAGGGTGCTGCGATGCCCGCGTAGCTCAGCAGTAGAAGAAATTTCACCCCGCCGGCCCCACCCATCTGGCTCAGCAGTGCCGCAAGATCGTAGAGCGGCTTGCCCTGGCTGATGCCGAAGAACGAAATGCTGATGGCGTTGAAGGCGATGGTTCCCAGCAGGAAGGCCACGTAGGCGATCAGGACGTTGCGGCCATAGTGCTGGACAATACCGCCGCCGCCCAGGGCTGGCGCGCGGGCGGCAGTGCCATCACTTCCCGGTCTCGCCAGTGACGCGCCGAGGCCCCCAACCAGTCCACCGAACCGGTCCTTCAGCTCGGCCGCCTTTTCCTTGAGCAGTACGTCCTCAGCGACCGGGATGGTGGACTGGATCAGGCCATCAGCCATCACGACCTCGACCGTCTTGCCGACGGCCGGCGCGATGTTGCCCTTCCAGAGACTGATGTTGAAGGCGTACTGCTGGCCGTCGGCCACGATCACACCGCTGCCGTCATTGCCGTTGTACTGCAGGACCCTGCCGCGCATGATGCCGTCCCCCTCCGCAGGTGGAAGCGTGGTGGAGCCAGCCCGAATGACTGGCTGATTGGCATTGCGTGATTTTGGGGGAGGGGCTGTCATGCGAGCTGAGAGCAGAGAGCCAAGAGCTGAGAGTCAGGCGCGGAAGGCAAAAGGCTGAAGGCCGGGCAGCGTTAACATCGCCCAGCTTTCAGCCTTCAGCGTTCAGCTCCAAGCTCCCAGCTCGCAGCTCACTTCAGAAACAACAACTCCCGGTATGTCGGGAAGGGCCAGAGTTCCGACGCCACGTTGGCTTCCAGCTGGTCGGCCACGGCGCGGAGTTCGTCCATGGCCGGCTTCACCTTGCGGGCGACGTGGGTCGCGTGGGCGGTGATGTCGCCATTTTCATGCGCCAGCGCCTTCTCCAGCTTGGCGATGGCGGCACGGAGCGCGCTCACCTGCCCCACGAACGTCTCCAGCGCCGCATGCTCTTCCTCGCATTCCACCTCGGCGGCCATGGTGGCGCCGACCGCCTCGGCCATCAGCGTCTGGTGCTGCAGCGCCGCCGGGAGGATCATCGCGCGCGCGAGGGACACCATGGTCTCCGCCTCGATGGTCATCTGCTTCACGTACTTCTCGACCGAGATGTGCCAGCGGCTCTCCACCTCGGCCTTGGTGAGGACGTCGTACTTCTGGAAGAGCGCGACCGTCTTGGGCGCCTTGAGCACCGGAAACGCCGCCACTGAATCCTTGAGCGACGGCAGTCCCCGCTTCTCCGCTTCCTTGTGCCACTTCTCCGAGTAGCCGTCGCCGTCGAAGATCACCCGCTTGTGGCTCTTGAGCACCTTCTTGAGCACGCCGATCACCGCTTCCTGCTGCTTGGCGGGGCCGGGCCGCTTGCCCGCGGCGCGCTCCAGCTCGGTCGCCACCCAGTCGAGCGACTCGGCGACGATGGTGTTCAGCACGGTGGCCGGCCAGGCGATGCTCTGCGACGAGCCCACCGCGCGGAATTCGAACTTGTTGCCGGTGAAGGCGAAGGGCGACGTCCGGTTGCGGTCGCCCGAGTGCCGCGGGAGCTGCGGCAGGGTGCGAGCGCCGAGCTGCAGGGTGCCGCCCTGGATGGTGCGCTTGGGCAGGCCCTTCTCCACCTGCGCCAGGATGTCGCGCAGCATGTCGCCGAGGAAGATCGAAATGATGGCCGGCGGCGCCTCATTGGCACCGAGGCGATGGTCGTTTGCGGCCGAGGCAATGGTGGCGCGCAGCAGGTCGGCGTGGAGGTCCACCGCGCGGATCATGGCGCAGAGGAACACCAGGAACTGCATGTTGGTGTGCGCCGCGTCCTGGGGATCAAGCAGGTTGACGCCGGTGTCGGTGCAGATGGACCAGTTCACGTGCTTGCCCGAGCCGTTGACGCCGGCAAACGGCTTCTCGTGCAGCAGCGCGGTCAGCCCGTGGCGCGCCGCCACCCGCTTGATGGTCTCCATCAGTACCATCTGGTGATCTGAGGCGACATGCGCCGTCTCGAAGAGCGGCGCGATCTCGTATTGGCCCGGCGCCACCTCGTTGTGCCGGGTCTTGACCGGCACGCCCATGCGGTAGAGCTCGGTCTCGACATCGGCCATGAAGGCGAGCACCCGCTGCGGGATGGTGCCGAAGTAATGATCCTCGAGCTGCTGGCCCTTGGGAGGCTTGGCACCGAAGAGCGTGCGCTCGCAGGTCACGAGGTCGGGCCGGCTGAAGTAAAGGTCCCGGTCCACCAGGAAGTACTCCTGCTCGGGACCGATGGTCGTGAGCACCCGCTTCACGCCCGCATCGGTGCCGAAGAACCGCAGCACGCGGAGCGCCTGCTTCGAAAGCGCTTCCATCGAGCGGTGCAGCGGCAGCTTGGTGTCGAGCGCCTCGCCGTTCCAGCTCACGAACGCGGTCGGGATGCAGAGCGTCACCGTCTTCTCGCCCCGCATGAGGAAGGCGGGACTGGTCGGGTCCCACGCCGTGTAGCCGCGGGCCTCGA
>CBINCZ010000337.1:0-3502 GCA_966249295.1 uncultured Gemmatimonadales bacterium | reverse complement strand
ACCGGCTCTGGACCATGCGCCAGTACGCCGGCTTCGGCACCGCTACCGAGACCAATGAGCGGTTCCGTCAGCTGCTCGCGCACGGGCAGACCGGCCTCTCCACCGCGTTCGACCTGCCCACCCAGATGGGCTACGACTCCGATCACCCGATGGCGGAGGGGGAAGTGGGGCGGGTGGGCGTTGCCATCGACACGGTCGATGACCTGGCCGAGCTGTTCGGCGGGATCCGGCTCGACCAGGTGTCCACCTCCATGACGATCAACGCCACCGCGGCGATCCTGCTCGCGATGTACGTGGTGGTGGGAGAAGAGCAGGGCGTCGAGCGGCGGGCGCTGGCCGGCACCGTCCAGAACGACATCCTCAAGGAGTACATCGCCCGGGGGACGTACATCTACCCGGCGCGTCCGTCCCTCCGGCTCATCGCCGACATGTTCCGCTTCGTGAGCGACGAGGGGATGAACTTCAATCCGATTTCCATCAGTGGCTACCACATGCGCGAGGCCGGTGCCACGGCGGTGCAGGAGATCGGGTTTACGCTGGCCAATGCGCTCGAGTATGTGCGCGTGGCGCGCGAGGCCGGCCTGGAGCTGGACACGTTCTGCCCCCGGCTCTCATTTTTCTTTGCCAGCCATAACGACCTGTTCGAGGAAGCAGCCAAGTTCCGCGCCGCGCGCCGGCTCTGGGCCCGGCTGCTGCGGGAACGGTACCAGGCGAGTGACGCATCGTGCCGGCTTCGCTTCCACACCCAGACGGGCGGCGTCACGCTGCAGGCGCAGCAGCCGCTCAACAACGTTGTTCGCGTCACGGTCCAGGCGCTGGCCGCCGTGCTGGGCGGTACCCAGTCGCTCCACACCAACGGCTACGACGAAGCCCTCTCGTTGCCAACCGAACAGTCCGCAACCCTGGCACTCCGTACCCAGCAGATCCTGGGTTACGAAAGCGGCACCGCGAGGACGGTGGATCCGCTGGCCGGCAGCTATTACGTGGAGCACCTGACTGACGAGCTGGAACGAGGGGCGCGCGCCCTGATCGAAGCCATCGACGCGGAGGGCGGCGCGGCAGCGGCGATCGAGGCCGGCTACTTCCAGAACGCCATTGCGGAGAGCGCGTGGCGGCAGCAACAGGCGCAGGAGCGGGGTGACCAGGTGGTGGTGGGCGTCAATCGCTTCACCGATGCGTCATCGCCGCCGGAGCTGACCCTCCCCGATTTCAGCGCGCTGGCCCGGCAGCAGGTGGACCGCCTCAATCGAGCCCGCGCGGCCCGTGACTCCGCGCCCGTCCAGCAGAGCCTCGACGCACTCCGCGACGCGGCCACAGCGCCGTCGGCGCCGCTCATGCCGGTGATCCTCGACTGCGTCCGCGCCCGCGCGACCATTGGGGAGATCAGCGATGTGCTGAGGGAAGTATGGGGGACGTACTGAGCGTCGACCGTCGAGCGTCAAGCGCCCGACGCCTTCTTGAGCCCCCCGCCGGCACCCGCTAACTTTCCTTGTTGTCTTCGATTAGCACCAACGCCTTCAAGGGAAGCCATGCCCACGTACGAATATCGTTGCTCCAATGGCCACCTGTTTGACAAGCGCCAGAAGATCAGCGATCGGCCCACCGCCCGCTGTCCCGAGTGTGGGGCGCCCGCTACGCGCCAGATTTCCGGCGGCGCGGGGCTCGTCTTCAAGGGCTCCGGGTTCTACATCACCGATTACGGCAAGGACGGCAAGGGTCCCGCCAAGCGGCCCGCCGAAGGCTCGAGCGGAGACAAGGGCGAGAAGGCGGCCAAGCCGTCGGAGTCCAAGCCCGCTACGTCCGCCAAGGATTCCAGCGGAAAGCCGGGCGCGTGACCGACGCGCTTCGCGAGGCACTCCACCGGGCGGCCGGCCGCCTGGGCGTGCCGGACGCCGACTTTGTGGTCGAGCGCCCGCGCGACGCCGGGCACGGTGACTTCGCCACCAATCTCGCCATGATTGTCGCCCGGTCCCGCCGGGTGAACCCGCGCGCCGTCGCCCAGGAACTGCTCAACGTCCTGGACCTCCCCGCCGGCCTCGTCTCGCGCACCGAGATCGCGGGCCCCGGCTTCGTGAACTTCTGGCTGAGCAACCTGCACCTGACCGATGAGCATGCGCGCATTCTCTCCGAGGGCTCGCGCTATGGCCGAGGCACCTCCCTGGCGGGCCAGCGCGTCAACGTCGAGTTCGTGTCGGCCAACCCCACCGGTCCGCTCCATGTGGGCCACGGGCGGGGTGCGGCGCTGGGCGACGGCATTGCCGCGCTGCTGGAATGGGCCGGCGCCGAGGTGGTCCGGGAATTCTACGTCAACGATGCCGGCGTGCAGATCGATCGCGTCGCCGAGAGTCTCTGGGCCCGCGTGCAGCAGCAGGTGGGCCGCTCGGCCGACATCCCCGAGGGTGGCTATCACGGCGAGTATCTCGCCGAGGCTGCCGCGGCGGTGCTGGAGCGGGAAGGTGCGGCGTTCGCGGACCTGCCGGCGGAGGAGGGCATTGCCCGCTGCCGCCAGATGGCCGTAGCCATGCAGCGTGAGGAGCAGGATCGCGACCTCGCCGATTTCGGCGTCCACTTCGACGTCATCAGCTCCGAGCAGGCCATCTACGACCGAGGCGATGTCGGCCGCACGCTGGCGGAGCTTGACGCCAAGGGCCTCACCTTCGAGAAGGACGGCGCGCTCTGGTTTCGTACCAGCGAATACGGTGACGACCAGGATCGTGTGCTGCGGAAGCAGGATGGCACGTACACCTACTTCCTGCCCGACATCGCCTATCACATCGAGAAATTCTCCCGCGGCTTCGACCGGCTGATCGACGTCTGGGGCGCGGATCACCACGGCTATATCCCGCGGGTCCGGGCGGCGCTCCGCGCGCTGGGCCATCCCGACGACCAGTTCCACGTGGCGCTGGTGCAGCTGGTGAAGGTGGTGCGGGGCGGCGAAGAAGTGAAAATGTCCAAGCGCGCCGGCACCTTCGTGACGCTTCGCGACCTGCTCGACGAAGTCGGCCCCGACGCCGCGCGCTACTTCTTCCTCATGCGGAAGGGCGACACACCGCTCATTTTCGACGTCGAGCTCGCCCGGCGCCAGACCGACGAGAACCCCGTGTTCTACGTGCAGATGGCGCACGCCCGGCTCTCGGGCATCTTCCGCACCGCCGACCTGGCACCCGACGCCGTGAGCGGGACGCTCGACCTCGGCCAGCTCCCCGCGCCGCAGGACACCGAGCTCCTGAAGAAGCTGGCCGCCTTCCCGGAAACGGTGGCGCGCGCCGCCGCGGAGGAGGAGCCGCACCGGATCTGCGTCTTCCTCGAGGAACTCGCGACCGTCATTCACGGCTGGTACCATCACACTCGCACGGTGGGTGAGCCCGCGGAGATCGAGCGGAATCGCCTGCTGCTGGCCCGGGCCGCGCGCATCGTGCTCGCCAACGGGCTCACCCTCCTGGGCCTCTCGGCCCCCGACCGGATGTGACCTGATGAGCCTGCTTGTTGTCGGCAGTGTCGC
>CBINCZ010000336.1:0-3516 GCA_966249295.1 uncultured Gemmatimonadales bacterium | reverse complement strand
CGCGGCGTACCACACGGCCGACGGGCTCAATGGCCAGGTCTACAACCGCTGCGTCGGCACCCGGTACTGCAGCAACAACTGCTCGTACAAGGTGCGGTACTTCAACTGGTACAAGTACAACCTCAAGGCGTGGCCGGAGCCGCTCGACCTGCAGCTCAACCCCGACGTCACGGTGCGCGCGCGCGGCGTGATGGAGAAGTGCACGTTCTGTGTCCAGCGCATCCGCTCGGCGCAGCACAACGCGCGGCTGGAAGGCCGGGAGCTGCGGGACGGCGAGTTCACCACCGCCTGCGCCCAGGCCTGTCCCTCGGATGCCATCATCTTCGGCAACCGGCGCGACCCGGCGAGCAAGGTGGCGCAGTCGAGCGAGGATCCCCGCGCCTACCGTGTCCTTGAAGAACTGAACACGCGCCCGGCCATCACGTACCTGGCCAAGGTGCTGAACCAGGTGGAGGCGTAAGCATGGCCACGGTGGCATACGGCCCGAACCTGACGCGCACCCACGCCGAGATCACCAGCGACGTCGTCGCGACGCTCTCGGCGCCAAGCAGGGGCTACCTCGCGGCGCTGTTCGGCGCCGTGGGGCTGTTCCTGATCGGGCTCATCACCTTCATCATCCTGCTGAAGGACGGCCTGGGCCACGCCGGCTACAACCCGCCCATCATGTGGTCGGTGTACATCACCAACTTCGTGTTCTGGGTCGGTATCGGCCACGCGGGCACGCTGATCTCGGCCATTCTCTACCTGTTCCGCTCGCCCTGGCGTACGGCGGTGTACCGCGCCACCGAGGCCATGACCGTGTTCGCGGTGATGACGGCGGGCCTCTTCCCGATCATCCATATCGGGCGGCAGTGGGTCTTCTACTGGCTGCTGCCGTATCCCAACGCGCGCTACATCTGGCCCAACTTCAAGTCGCCGCTGATGTGGGACGTGTTCGCCGTGGGCACGTACCTCACGGTGTCCACCTGCTTCCTGGTGTTCGGGCTGATCCCCGACGTGGCGGCGGTGCGTGACCGCGCCACCGGCTGGCGGCGGGCGCTCTACGCCCAGGTGGCGATGGGCTGGACTGGCTCGGACAACCAGTGGCGCCATTTCTCGCGGGCCTACCTCTACCTGGCCGCGCTGCTCACGCCGCTGGTGCTCTCGGTGCACTCGGTGGTGTCATGGGACTTCGCCATGTCGCTGGTGCCGGCGTGGCACGGCACCATCTTCGCGCCCTACTTCGTGGGCGGCGCCATCTACTCCGGGCTCGGCATGGTGATGACCCTGCTGATCCCGCTCAGGAAGGTGCTCAAGGTCGAGCACCTGATCAACGACTATCACTTCGACAACCTGGCCAAGCTCACCCTGCTGACCGGCTGCATCATGTTCTACTCCTACTCCATGGAGTATTTCATCGCCTGGTACAGCGGGAACACCTTCGAGCAGACCACGTTTTTCCGCCGCGCCTTCGGCCCCTACTGGTGGGCCGGCTGGACCATGATCATCTGTAACGCGCTCATGTCGCAGCTGCTCTGGTTCCGGAAGATCCGCACCAATCTCACGTCGCTGTTCGTCATCTCGATCTTCATCAACATCGGGATGTGGTTCGAGCGCTACGTGATCATCGTGTCGTCGCTGTCCAATGAGTTCATTCCGTGGGCCTGGGACGGGCTCAACCCGACCTGGGCGGACTGGGGCATCCTGCTCGGCTCCTTCGGCTGGTTCTTCATGTACTTCCTGCTGTTCGCCCGGACGTTCCCGATCGTGGCGATCCAGGAGATCAAGGAGATGATCCCGATGCCTCGACTTCGCTCCGGCGGAGGGCATCACTGATGGGACTTCCACTGCCGCGCCGTCGCGTCGTGCCGGGGGTGCTTGCCTCCTTCGAGCACATTGACGCGGCCTGCGACGCGATCCGCGCGCTCCGGAAAGAGGGGCGCCGCAACCTGACGGTGTACACCTCGCACCCGAGCCACGAAGTCGAGGCCGCAGTGGGCCACACCTGGAGCCCGATCCGGCTCTTCACGCTGATCGGTGGCCTCACCGGCTGCACGGCCGGCTTCGCGATGACGCTCTGGATGTCGCGGGACTGGCCGCTGGTGGTGGGCGGCAAGTCGGTCAATACCGTGGTGCCCTACGTGGCCATCGCCTTCGAGCTCACCGTCCTGATCGCCGGCCTGTTGACGTTCTTCGGCATGGCGCTCCTCACCTTCCCGCGGGCGGTGAAGAAGGTGGCCTTCGATCCCCGCTTCAGCGACGACCGGATTGGCGTCTTCGTGCCGGCCTCGGCCGGTGAGACCGACCGGCTCACCACCTTCTTCCGGGAAGCCGGCGCGGTGGAGGTGCGCAATGGCTAACCGCGGCCGCTGGGTCCTGCTGGCGCTGCTCGCGCTCGGCACCACGGGGTGCGAGTACTGGTATAACAAGGTGCCCTCGCCCGACGACCTGATGCACGCAATCCCGTGGTTCGACCACATGATCCACCAGCGCTCGATCCACCCCTATGCGCGCGCGGACATCCCGCGGAACACGGTGCCGGGCACGGTCCCGATCAGCGGCAGTGAAGGGGACTGGGAAGCCGAGTTCAAGGCGGGCAACACCACCACGGCCGACGCGCTGGTCAATCCGTTTGCGCCGGGCGGCTCAGGCGAGGCGCAGGCCCCGGGACCGGAGGTGCCGACCTTCGATGCCAGCATCGAGGCGACCGGCGACACCCTCTATCACACGTACTGCGAGCCCTGTCACGGCAACACCGGCAACGCCGATGGTCCCGTGTCGAGGAAGATCGGTGCGCCGGCGCTGACCACGCCCAAGGCCCGGGCGCTGTCGGACGGCTTCCTCTATTCCATGATTCGCTATGGCCGGGGCGTCATGCCACACTACGGCGACAAGATCTACCGGCCAGCTGATCGCTGGGCCGTGGTGAACTACGTGCGGAAGCTGCAGGCCGCCTCGCCCGACATGGCGGCGACGGGAGGCCAGCCATGAGCGCGGCTGAAATGCGGGAACGGCTGGTCGCTCGTTCGGTGAGCGGCACCTACCGCGGCTTCCTCGGGATCGGGGCCGGCCTCGCGATCCTCGGGATCATCCTGGCGTGGCGGGGCGCGGCCATGGGGGCCAGCGATCGCGTCTGGCAGCTCATCCACGTGAACTACCTGTTCTTCACCAGCCTGGCGTTCGGGAGCGTGGCGCTTGCGGCCGCGCACAAGATCGCCCGCGCCAAGTGGTCGGGCGTCGTCATCCGCTTCGCCGAGGCGGCGGTAGGCTTCCTGCCCCTCTCGCTGGTGATCCTGCTGCTGATCTTCCTGTTCGGCTACGACGCCGTCTTCGGGCCGATGCAGGCGCAGATGCCATCCATGTCGCCCGGCAAGGCGCTCTGGCTTTCCAAGGGTTTCATGTTCGGCCGGATGTTCTTCGGCACCCTGATCCTGACCTGGATCGGATGGCGGATGATCAGGCACGACATGATGCCCGACGTGCACCAGGCGCGGGAACACCGGCACGTCGCCGGTCTCGATCTCGTAATCGTGGAAG
>CBINCZ010000335.1:0-3517 GCA_966249295.1 uncultured Gemmatimonadales bacterium | reverse complement strand
TGTCGGTGGCCAAGAAGTACCAGAACCAGGGGGTCTCGCTCTCCGACCTGATCAATGAGGGCAACCTGGGGCTCATCCGGGCGGCCCACAAGTTCGACGAGACCAAGGGTATCAAGTTCATTTCCTATGCGGTCTGGTGGATTCGCCAGGCCATCCTGCAGGCACTCGCCGAGCAGAGCCGGATCGTGCGGGTACCGCTCAATCGGGCCGGCACGCTGCACCGGATCGGCCGCCGGTCGAGCGCGCTGCTCCAGGAGCTGGGCCGGGAGCCCACCGCCTCCGAGATCGCCGAGGGCATGGACATCTCCATGGAGGAGGTCGAGAAGACCCTCTCCATCTCGCAGAACCACCTGTCGCTGGATGCCCCGCTCACGCCGGGTGAGGACAACAAGCTCCTCGATTACCTGCCGGACACCCAGAACCCGGGTCCTGACTCCGAGACCTTCGAGCACGCCCTCACGGAGTCGATTGAAGAAGTCCTCTCCACCCTGAAGGAGCGCGAGGCCAAGGTGCTCCGCCTCTATTTCGGCCTCGACAGCCCCGAGCCGATGACCCTCGAGGAAATCGGCAGCATGCTCGGCATCACCCGGGAACGGGTGCGCCAGATCAAGGAGAAGGCGCTGTCCCGGCTTCGCCACGTGAGCCGCGCGCGCGCCCTCGAGAGCTTCCTCGCCTGACCCATGGCCTCCACGTCGTCCTTCGACATCTCCACTGGCGCCGATCTCCAGGAAGTGGACAACGCCGTCAACCAGGCGCTCAAGGAGATTGCCCAGCGCTACGATTTCAAGGGCACCCACTGCAGCATTGAACTGGACCGGCCCAACGCGGTCATCCGCCTCGCCGCCGACGATGACTTTCGCATGAACGCGCTCATGGACGTGTTGCGCGGGAAGCTGGTGAAGCGGGGCGTGCCGCTCAAGAACGTGTCATTCGGCGAGCCCGAGCCGGCCAGTGGCCAGTCCGTCAGGCGCACCGTGACGCTCACACAGGGAATTCCATCCGAGACGGCGAAGAAGATTCAGCAGGCCATCCGCCAGGGCGGGTTCAAGAAGGTCCAGGCCACCATTCAGGGCGATGAACTGCGCGTCTCCAGCCCATCCCGTGATGAACTCCAGGCCGTCATGGCCGCCTTGCGCTCCCAGGATTTCGGCGTCGAGCTGAAATTTGGCAATTACCGGGGCTGAACGGCGCCGCTGGGCGCTGACCGTCGTCATTACCTCGGCGCTCATCGCGTGCAGCGGGACCGCGGTTCTCCAGCCCCCGGAACGTCCTCCCGAACCGGTGCCCGGTCCGCCACCCGAGCAGCCACCGCCACCACCAGCCAGGGAACCTGAGCAGCCCCCCGAGGTGCGTCACGTGCCCGTGACGAATGCACCAACGGTGCGGGTTGGCTTGCTGGTCGGCGTGGCATCGGCGCAGCTCGCCGCAGACGGCGGACTCGAGGTCTTCACGAAGGGTGGGGCGCCGCTGGCGAGCATCCAGCCCGGCAGGACATGGGTCGCCCATCGGCGGGGCCCCAACGTGCTGCTGGAAGGGCAGGGCCCCGATATTGGTCCCGTGGCCTCGATGACGCTGCAGCCCAGGGACGGCGGCGGTGTGGTGGTGAATGGGCGCTCCTATCGTGGCGCCCTCGAGCTGTTCGTCACCGACAGCGGCCTCACGGTGGTCAACCAGCTCTCGCTCGAGGACTACCTGCCGGGCGTGGTGAGTGCCGAAATGGGCCCGCGTCCGGCTGACGATCGCGAAGCACTCGAGGCGCAGGCCATCGTCTCACGCACCTACGCACTCAGGAACCGCGGGCGCTGGGCCGCGCAGGGCTTCGACTACCTGCCCGGAGTGTCGGACCAGGTCTATGGCGGCCGTGCCACGGAGAATGCCGGTGCCACCGACGCCGTGGAGCAGACGGCGGGCCTCATCGTCACGTGGAACGGCAAGCCGATTGACGCGTTTTTCTTTTCCACGTGCGGCGGGCGCACCGAGCTCGGCACGGAAGTCTTCCGCGGCGCCAATCCCGCCTATCTCCGCTCAGTGTCCGACCTCGCGCCCGACGGCACGGCGTACTGCAGTCTCTCGCCGAGGTATCACTGGCGCGAGGAGTTCACCGGCACGGAGCTCCGGAATGCGCTGCGCCGCTATCTTCCCGCTGCCACGAGCGTCCGCGCGGAACGAATCACCCGGATTCGCGACATCCGCGTCGCCGGGCGGACGGTGTCGGGCCGGGCGCAGGCCGTGGTAGTGGACCTGCCGGACGGTGCCGTCACGGTGCCGGGCCCGGCGGCGCGACGGGTGCTCCGTGACGCGTCGGGCAACCTGCTCCGCAGCACCTTGTTCACCCTGCGCGCGACCCGTTCCGCGGGTGAGGTCAGCCATCTCGTGGTGGAGGGCTCCGGCGCCGGCCATGGTGTGGGCTTCTGCCAGTGGGGTGCGGTAGGCCGGGCCCGCGCCGGCCAGTCTCACGAAACCATCATCTCGGCGTATTTTCCGGGCACCAGGATAGAGCGGGCATATTAGATGGACGCGGGACACGAGACACGGGCCGCCCAGTCCACTGTCCGCCCTTCGCTGCCTGAAGCTCGCGTCCCGCGTCCACGCAGTGGAGCTCCCCATGACTGACAATCTCCGCATCGGCATCATCGGCGGCGGTGCCATCGTCCAGGTTGCCCATCTGCCGGTGCTGCGGAAGATCAGGGGCGTGGACGTCGTCGCGATGTGTGACACCGACCTCCCGAAGGCGCGCGCCATCGCCAGCCGCTTCGGTGTCCCCAATGCGTACGACGATATCGAGGACGTGCTGCGAACAGATGGACTGGATGCGGTGGTTATCTGCACACCCAACCACCTGCACGAGGCGCACATCCTCGCCGCGCTGGACGCCGGCCTCAACGTCCTGGTGGAAAAGCCGCTCGCCATCACCGCGCAGAGCGCCCAGCGGATCATCCGCGCCGTGGAGAAGCACGGTCGCCTCGTGATGGTCGGCATGAACCATCGCTATCGGCCCGATGTGCAGATCGTGCGCAGCTTCGTACAGAGCGGGGAACTGGGGCCGGTGGACAGTGTCCGCGGGAGTTGGCAGGTGTTCCGGCCGAGCCGGGCCCAGCTGGGCTGGCGCCAGCGCCGCGAGCTGTCGGGCGGCGGCGTGATGCTCGACCTCGGGCTTTCGATTCTCGACCTCGCACTCTGGCTGGCCGGCACCCCGACGCCGGCGCGGGTGAGTGCCGCCCTGGACGTGACCCGCGAGGAGCAGGGCGTCGAGCAGTCAGGCAGTGCGTTCGTGGTCTGCGAGAATGGCGCGTCCATCTTCGTGGACGTGACATGGCATCACGTGGGCGAGGGTGAGCGCTTCGGCGTGGGGTTGCGCGGCGGCAAGGGTACCGCTGCCATCAACCCCCTCAAGGTCTGGAAGGAACTGAACGGCGTGCCGGTGGATGTGTCGCCGACCGGTTCCGTGGGGCGCGAGAACCCGTTCATGGCGTCGTACCGCGCCGAATGGGCCCACTTCCTGGCCTTGCTGCAGGGC
>CBINCZ010000334.1:0-3528 GCA_966249295.1 uncultured Gemmatimonadales bacterium | reverse complement strand
GAACACGATGATCGACACCCACGGCGTCCGGAACCTCGGGTGCACCCAGGCAAAAATGCTGGGGAAATCGCGTCGATCAGCCATGGCTGTAGTGAGGCGTGGCACCGTGAGCATGTTGCTGGAGAGCCAGCCATAGACCGACACCATCGCGGCCACCGCCATGAACGCGGCGCCGCCGGCACCGATGATCACGCGGGCCGAATCGGCCAGCGGGCGCACCGACGACGCGGGATCGGTGAGGGTGGCAAGCACCGTGACCTGCGCCGCGAGATAGACCAGTGTCACCAGCGCGAGCCCCGTGATAAGCGCGAATGGCGCATCACGCCGGGGGTCCTTCGCCTCTGCCAGCGGGATCAGCCCCGCCTCGAACCCGCCATAGCCGAACATCAGCAGCAGCATGGCGCGGAGCCACCCGCCGCTGGTGGCGTCGGCGCCGGGCGGCGCCACCACGCCGTGCCCTCCCACCATCCATGCCGCGCCCATGGCGCCGAAGATGAGGAGTGGCGCCACCTTCACGATCGCGAAGAAGTTGCTCACGTTGGCGCCGTGCTTCACGCTGCGCAGGTTGACCACTGCCAGCGTACCCAGGAACACTGTCGTGACCGCGATGCTGCCGGCGCGCGTCGTCGCCGAGGGCCAGAACTCGCCCAGATACGTCGTGAAGAGATTGGCCTGCACCGCCGCCGTGATGCAGCGGGCAAAGTAGGTGATCCACCCGATCTGGATCCCCGCGAACCGCCCGAACGCCGCCTCGGCGTAGAGATACGCCCCGCCTGCGCCCGTGAACCGCGACGCCACCTCGGCGAAGCAGAACACCATCGCTCCGATGATCAGCGCGGCCAGGATCCAGGCAAAGATCCCGGGCCAGCCGAGCATGCCGGCGATGGTACCGGGCAGGATGAAGACGCCGGTACCGATGATGCTGTTGAGGATCAGCGCCGCGAGACTCCAGCGGCCGATGGCGCGGAGGAGCGTTGGGTTGTCGGGCATGGATCGAAAGGATGGGCAGGATGGGCGAGATGGGCAAGGCGGGCGGCTTGGCAGGGCGAGCAGGGCGAGCAGGGCGAGCAGGGCGAGCAGGGCGAGCAGGAGCTTGCATGCACCTCATCCTGAGCGCAGCGAAGGATCTACTAGCCCTGTTCGGAACGGGGTGACCAGATCCTTCGGCCGCAGTGCGGCCTCAGGATGAGGAACTCCAGGACGTACGACCTATGACGTAGGGCTCACCTACCCTTCCCGTCTTCCCGTCTTCCCGTCTTCCCGTCTTCCCGCCATCTTCCAGCGTCCCCCATGTACTCCGGAGCCCCGCACATGCGCCGCTTGTTTGTCTGGTCCGCCTTGCTCTCCGTGTCCGCCCTGCCCATCCTGCCCATCACGCCCATCACGCCCATCCTGTCGGCCCAGCAACTCCCCGCCGACGTGGACTCGACCCTGCACCTCATCTACGCCTCGCGCGAGTTCGCCAGCCAGCGCTTCGGTCCCGCGCGCTGGATCGAGAACGGCGCGGCATATACCACGGTCGAGAGGTCAAGCGAGGTCAAGGGCGGCAGTGACATCGTGCGTTACGAGACCGCCTCGGGCAAGCGGAGCATCCTGGTCTCGGCCAACTCGCTGGTGCCGAAGGGCGACACCGCCGCGCTCGATTTCGACAACTACATCTGGTCGCCCGACAACTCGAAGCTCATGCTCTTCACCAACACCCAGAAGGTCTGGCGTAGCAACACCCGCGGCGACTATTGGGTGCTGGACCGGAAGAGCGGCACGCTGACCATGCTGGGCGGCAACGCCGAACCCTCGACCCTGATGTACGCCAAGTTCTCGCCCCAAAGCGACCGGGTGGCGTATGTAATGAAGGGCGACATCTACGTCGAGAATCTGGCCGACCAGAAGATCACCAGGCTCACCACCGGCGCCGATTCGCTCCACGTTAACGGGATGAGCGACTGGGTCTACGAGGAAGAGTTCGGCCTGCGCGACGGCTTCCGCTGGTCGCCCGACGGCACCCGCATTGCATTCTTCCATTTTGATATGACTGGTGTCGGCACCTTCCTGCTCATCAACGACACCGATTCGCTCTACCCCTTCGTCATTCCCATCCAGTATCCCAAGTCCGGCACCACCAACTCGGCGGTCACCGCCGGGGTGGTGAGCGCGTCGGGCGGCAAGGTCACCTGGCTCGACATTCCCGGCGAGCCGCGCGACAACTACCTGCCCTGGATGGAATGGGCCGGCAACGATGAGCTCATGGTGCAGCGCATCAACCGCCGGCAGGACACCGACAACGTCATGCTGGTGAATGCGGCGACCGGCAAGGCCCGCACGGTGGTGCCGGAGCACGACGACGCCTGGATTGACCTGGTGAATGACGTGCCCTGGATCAACGACGGCAAGGAGTTTCTCTGGAGCAGCGAGCGCGACGGATGGCGCCACATCTGGCGCATCTCCCGCGCGGACGGCAAGGCCACCCTGATGACCCACGGCGATTACGATGCGTCGATCGCCGGTATAGATGAAAAGGGCGGCTGGCTGTACCTCATTGCTTCGCCCGACAACGCGACCCAGCGCTTCCTCTACCGCACCCGCCTGGATGGCAAGGGCAACGCTGAGCGGGTGACGCCGAAGGGCGCCATCGGGAACCATCGCTATGATATCTCGCCCGACGGCAAGTGGGCCCTGCACGTGGCGTCGAGCTTCGACGTCCCGCCCACCACCGAGCTGATCAAGCTGCCGTCGCACCAGAGCGCACGCATGCTGGTGGCCAACGACACGCTCAAGATGCACGTGAAGCCGTGGGTGGCACAGCCGGGCGAATTCTTCCAGGTCACCGTCTCGGACAGCGCCACACTCGACGGCTGGATGATCAAGCCGGTTGATTTCGATTCGACCAGAACCTATCCGATCCTGATGTACGTCTACGGTGAGCCGGCTGGCCAGACGGCGCAGGATTCGTGGATGGGGTCGAGCCGCATCTGGTACCAGATGATCGCCAACAAGGGCTACCTCGTCGCCACGGTGGACAACCGCGGCACGCCGTCGCCCAAGGGCCGCGCCTGGCGCAAGGTGGTGTACGGTGCCGTCGGCGTGCTGAGTTCCGAGGAACAGGCAGACGCCGTGCGGGTGCTGGCGCGCACCCGCAGTTACGTGGACTCAACCCGTGTTGCCATCTGGGGCTGGAGCGGCGGCGGGACCAACACGCTGCACGCCATCGTCCGCTATCCCGACGTGTACGACGTGGGAATGTCGGTGGCGCCGGTGCCCGACCAGCGGCTCTACGACACCATCTATCAGGAGCGCTACATGGGCACGCCCCAGGGGAATCCTGAGGGCTACAGGAAAGCTTCAGCCATCAACTGGGCCGAGGGGCTCAAGGGCGAGCTGCTGCTGATCCATGGAACTGGTGACGACAACGTGCATTTCCAGGGCAGCCAGCGCCTGCTCAACCGCCTGATCGAGCTCAATAAGCAGGTGGATTTCCTGGAATATCCCAACCGCACCCACTGCATCTGCGAGGGCCGGGGCACCACGCTG
>CBINCZ010000333.1:0-3529 GCA_966249295.1 uncultured Gemmatimonadales bacterium | reverse complement strand
CACCGCCGCCGCGGCGGAGGCGATGGCGAGATGCGTCAGGAAGCGGGCCCGTCCTCCCTGGGCCCGTCCCACGATGGCCCAGATGCCGGCCCAGATCGACAGCATCACCAGCACCAGCATCGCGGCGCTCACCGCTGCGATGGCGCTCTCGCCGTCGTACAGGCGGAAGGACGCCATCAGCATCGAGAGAAGGGTCGAGCCGCCGATCGCGACCCACGCGGCGCTCCGGGTCCGCACCAGGCGGGCGAGCCGGCTCTCATGCGCCAGTGGTACTGCGCGCGCCACCGCATGCCCTGCATCCAGCACGCGCAGCACCGTCTCCCCCAGTCGCGCGGTGCCCCCTGATGCCAGCCGAACCTTCGGCGACACCGCACCGCGCAGCCCGTCGCGGACACCATTGACGCTGCCGAAATCCTCGATCACGACCGTACCGTCATCATCGAGGTAGAGCACCGCGTGGTGCGCATCCACGTGACGGTCATCCAGAATGATGTCGTTGTCGTAGGCCCGGCCGATCCGGACCGGGAACTGCTGCACGCGCTGCCGCGCGAGCAGGTGAAGCCGGCGATCGCGGACCTCGACGATGATTATTCGGTCCACGAGATGCTCTCGAGAAAGCGGCGGGCCACGCGCTCGGCGTTTTCGAAGCTGACACCTGCCAGGGTGAGGGTAGTTACCAGTCCTTCCGATCCCCTCGCGAGCGCGGCTGCGCGCACGACGACATCATAGAGCCCCTCCATGCGCCGGAAGCGGCGGGCGCAGAAGGCGGCCCGAAGGGTGCCGGACTTCCGCGCGACGTTGCGCGTCACACAGCGATAGCTGGTGACATTCTCCTTGTCGCCCCAGAGTGGCGCATCCCCGCCGGAAAACTCCCGGGCGTAGAGCGCGTAAAACCGGACCCGACCCAGTTCGGTCGAGCTCAGCACCTCATGCGAGAGCTCGATGGTCCCGGCGGCCTGGTCCTCGGAGAGATAGACGTAGTCATCGGTGGAGCACTGGTGCGAGACGGTTTCGTACGGATGGTCGGGACTCCGGTCCGCATCGGCCCAGCACTTGAAGAATGAGGCAGGTTCAGTGGGCAGGGTGAACTTGCCGATCTTCACCGTAGGAATGGGTTTCCGAAAGACCAGATCGAGGTACTCATCCTGGTATGCCAGGATCTGCCTGCCCGCCTCCGCGAGAAAGTCGGCCACCGGGGCAAAATCCGGGTGCTGGCTGCGCCCGAACAGCGCCAGCGCTTCGCTGGACGGCACCAGGAAGCTCACCTGATTTCCTTCAGTCGAGACATTGATCCCCACCACATCACCCGACGCAGAGAGCGTGGGACCACCGCTCATGCCGGGGTTGAGCGAGCCGGTGAAGTGGATCTTGGGATAGAGCGTGTGCCGCAGGAGCCCGTTGTAGGTCCCCTCGACGATGCTGAGCCCGAGGTCCTTGGGGTGGCCAAGCGAGAAGAGACGGTCTCCCTGTTCGAGCGAGACCTCGCGAAGAGTGAACCAGGCCGCCGGCGGCTGGCTGCTGCGCACGAGGGCCAGGTCGTGAACCACGTCAATGGCGAGGAGCGTGACGCCAAGGGTATCACCGGCGGCGGTGATGATGCGCGCATCGTAACGATCGGGGTCCTGCACCACCTGCGACATGACGTGGTAGTTGGTGATCACGTCCCCGGCGGCTGAGACATAGAAGCCCGAGCCCAGCGACGCCTTGGCGGCCGAGCCGGACTCGGAGATCTCGATCTTGACGACGCGATTGCCGAACTGGCGGAAGACCGATGCCGAGCCGGGCGAGAGCTCCTGTGCGGTGAGCGGCCCTGCGGTGGCGGGCAAGCCCGGCAACAGCATTGCACACGAAAACACGAAAGCGCGAAGGGGGCTGATGAGCATCGCTCGACAGTCGACGGTCTGCGGTCGACCGTTGACCGTCGACCATCTGGAATGGGATCCGCCAAAGTGTAACCCCAGCACGCCACCACCGCGAGGGCCGCTATCTTTTCGTGATGGGACAGGCTTCCGCCCGGCTGCGCGTGCTGCGTGCCGGTTTCCGCACACTCGCCCCAATGGCGCCTCGCCTCGCGGCCGAATACGCAGAGCGGCTCTTCTGCCGTCCGCCACCGCGGGCACTGCGCGACGCTGAAGCGGCATTTCTCTCGACCGGTACCCGAGCCGACATCCGCACGGGATCCGAGTCACTCGCGGCCTGGACCTGGGGCACCAGTGGTCCGCTGGCCATCCTGCTGCATGGCTGGGGCAGCCGGGCTGCGCGCTGGCATCCACTCGTGCCGGCGCTGGTGGCAGACGGGTTCCAGGTGCTGGCCTACGACCAGCCGGCGCACGGAGAATCCACTGGCCAGCTCGCATCGCTGCCGCAATTCGTTCGTGCGCTCCAAGGTGTTGTCTCCCGCCTCGGGCAATCTCCTGCGCTCATCGTGGGTCACTCGCTGGGCGGGTCAGCGGCCGTGATTGGCATGCATCGGGGCGTGGACGTCGGCCGCCTCGTGCTGCTCAGCGCGCCGTCTGAGCAGCGGGAATACGCCGAGCGGTTTGCCCGGACGGTGGGCCTGCCCGATGAGGCTCGCGACATCATGACCGACAACCTGTCGCACCGCCTCGGCTTCACCTGGGGCGATCTCGATCTTCCCCCACTGGTGTCGCGCAGCAAGGTGCCGGCGCTGGTAATCCACGACCGGCAGGATCCCGACGTCGGGTTCGGTCACGCGGAGCGAATCGTCGCCGCCTGGCCCGGCGCCGAACTGCTGGCTACGTCGGGACTGGGACACAGCGGTGCACTCGAAGACGCGCAGGTGTTCACGCGGATCCGGTCCTTTGCCGCGGAAGCGCGATGATCCTCATGGATCGTGTCAATCTCCTCGCCCCGGGCTGGTCGCACGTGGTCTCATCCACTCATGACATCGCCGAGCTGGAGCGGTTCCGGATCGAGGTCGGGGCGCCGCCGGCCGCCTTGCAGATATCCAATCCTCGCTGGCCCCATCTCGACCTCAAGCTGGAGCCACGGGAGCGCGCCCTGGCCCTTCCCGGCGTGGTCGTCTTCGAGTCGACGCGCGAACTCATCCGCCACATGCACCGGCTGCACGACCGGGGACCTTCGTGATGCTCGAGCTGCTGCTGAATGCCGACCTCTTCGCGCCGCGGCCGCTGGGCCAGCGGCACCTGCTGGTGGCCGGCGGTCGCGTCGCCTGGATCGGCAGCGAGATTCCGGAAATCCGCGGCGTCCCGGTCAGCCGCACGGACATGGAAGGCCGCCGGGTGATTCCGGGCCTTGTGGATGGCCATGTGCACGTGACAGGCGGTGGCGGCGAAGCCGGTCCCGAGTCCCGCGTCCCGAATCCCGTCCTGAGCGCTTACACCACCGCCGGGGTTACCAGTGTCATCGGCCTGCTGGGCACCGACGACAACATCCGCTCGCCCGCAGAGCTGCTGGCAGCGACGCTGGCGCTCCGGCGCCTGGGGCTCTCCGCGTGGTGCCTCACCGGTGGCTACCACCTCCCGGCACGCACGGTTACGGGCAGCAT
>CBINCZ010000332.1:0-3536 GCA_966249295.1 uncultured Gemmatimonadales bacterium | reverse complement strand
CCCGGCGACGATTGAATGGGAGTAGGGCGTGAGGCGTAGGGCATAAGGTGCACGGCATAGGGCTCACGACCCTTACGCCTTACGCCTTACGCCTTACGCCTTAAGCCTTAAGCCCTAAGCCTTAAGCCCTAACCCCTACGCCCTCCACCCCACCCGCTCCGCCACCTGCCCGATATCCCGCACCGGCCGCACCTCGATGCACCCCACACTCGCCCACGGGAAATTCTGCACCGCGATCCGCGTCGCCTCCTCCAGGTCCGCCGCCTCGATCAGGTTGAACCCGCCCAGTACTTCCTTGGTCTCGGCGAAGGGTCCATCCGTCGTCCGGAGCTTCCCGTCCCGCACCCGGATGGATCGCGCCGTAGGCGGATCCTCCAGCATCTGGGACTCGATCAGCCGGCCATCCTGCTTCAGGGCATCGGCATGAGACAGGCAGTCACGCATCATGCCGTCAAACCGCCCTTCCGGCAGGGCGTCGAGGAGGTCCTGGTCTATGTACACGAGGAGGAGGTATTGCATGGGAGTCGAGAGTCGAGAGTCGAGGGTCGAGGGTCGAGGGTCGAGGGTCGAGGTGCTGAAGAGTCATTGGTCCGTTGGCCGTTGACTGTCGGCCGTCGCCTTCATCGCGCTGTCCACCCGCACTGAATCACTCCGGGCGCTGCGCCCGTGCCGGGCGATGGCGCGTCGGGCCACGGCCATTGCCTCATCCAGCCGGCCCAGCGTGAGAAGGCAGTCCACCATCCGTTGCCGAAGGTAGAACCTGGTTCCGTCGATCGCCAGACTGCGGCGATACAGGTCCACCGCCGCATCGCAGCGCCTGGTCGCACGGTAATGATCTGCCAGGCGCGCAAGCAGCTGGGGATCATGGGGGAAGATGGTCATGGCCGTGACCAGCTCCCGCTCACCACCGGCGAAATCCTGCGCCTGGAAGAGCTGCATGCCGCGCACCCAGTGCGTGCGGTAACTGTCGGGCGTCTCGCGCAGGGTCGCCTCCCGGAAGGAATGCGCGTCGCGCCACACCGGCAACCGAAGGGCCGTGCGTACCAGGCCCGCCAGCAGTACCGCTCCCCCGGCGGCGACTCCCAGGCGCCTCACCGGACTGCTCCAGTCAGCCACTCGCTGACTTGCCCACTCGATCACCGCTCCGATCGCCAGCACCACGCCGACACTTGGCAGGTACAAGGTCCGCTCGGCCAGTACCACGCCGCTCGGGATCAGCACGTTGCTCACCGGGAAGAGGGCTACCGCAGTCCACAGCACACCCAGCGTGAAGACCGGGAGGCGGTGCCGAACCATCCACGCCAGAATCGCGGTACCTGCCAGCAGCGCCGCCCCGAAAAGCTGCGATACGCCAAAGCCGCGGGCCAGCTGAATCTCACCCGGCAGGTACTGGACCTTGAGGTGCGCCGGCCAGAGCAGGAGCCGGAACCATTCGGGCACAACGCCGAGCATGGTCATGAGGCGGTCGCCGGCATCCATGCCGTAGAAGGCAAGTGCCGGGCGATCGCCGGCCGTGGTTCCAGACGCGACAATATGTGCGGTCCAGAATCCTGCGGCGACGACAGCCAGCGCGCCGGCGAGCAGCCACACGTCCCGCTGCTTCAGTCTGGCTGTCACCTTTCCCAGTACCGTCACCTCGACTGCCAGCATCAATGCGGGCAGGAGAATGGCATTTTCCTTGAAGCCGCATGCGGCCAGATACAGGAGTGCAAGCAACGCGATGCGGCGGCCGCTCAGTGCCCCTTCGCGGCGAAAGCGGACATGACACGCCACGGCGATTGTCACCAGCAGCGCCGCCCCGAGTTCTCCCTGCCCCACGCCCGTGGCGATGGCCTCGGCGTGAACCGGATGAATAGCAAACAGCGCCGCAGCCCACCATCCCGCAGTGCCGCCAAGCAGCTGCCGGCCGAGCTTGAGGACGGCAAGCGCGACGGCGACGTTGAGAAGGATGCTGACCACGTGAAATAGCCAGGGTGAGCCACCGCCGGCAGCCCACTGCGCCGCCAGCGCCAGTGATGTCAGCGGGCGGTACAGGCCCGGCGCATTGGGCGGCCCCCAGTAGGGCTGTGCGAAGAAGCGCCACGGCTGGGCCAGCGAGTGGAGCCGGAAGTCACGTACGATGATCGGGAGATCGTCAAATGCGAATTGGTTGGCGAGCCCGGTGAAGGTCGAGGCGAGGCAAAGCAATACGATGGCTGGTACGCGCCACCGGGACGTGATACGGGGCGGACTCACAGGAGTCCGCCCCGTATGCACCGCGGATGCTGTGCCAGGGTCACTCGATCAGGGCTGCGTCTACGTCGAACGGCTGGCTGGTTGCCAGGATGGTATCCGTGTCCTGGAACGCATGAGCCCGCAGCGTCACACCCGTCAGGACGGAGCTCGCGAAAATATCCAGGCCGGTCTGGGTCTGGACCGAGCTTTCATCAAGAATCGTGGTGAATACGGCCTTGCCGTTCACCAGTTGCGTGGTGGCGTCGCCCTCCAGGAGGCCGGCTGATGCGGTGATGGCGATCTCATCATTAATCGTTGTCACGGTGTCGTTGGCGAAGTCAAAGGCTGCAACGACCACCGCAGGCGCGGAGAAGGACTGGAAGGCTCCGCCCAGCTCTGCACCGCTCGGCACCAAGTCGTTGGCATTCGCGGTGGGCTGCACGATGAACCGGAGCTCGTACACGTCGAACGTGCCCGACGTGTCGGGTGTGGCGCCTTCCGCCGTGAAGACGAGCTTGTACTGCCCCGGCGCGCTGATGCGAAGGTCGTCGAACGTCGCGGTGGAATTCCCATCGGTCGGTTGGGTCGTGGTTCCGGTCAGGACCCCGCCGCTGCCCGACACCTGCACCAGCGAGACGGTCACATTGGTGCCGGGGGTTACCCCGGCCTCATTGGCGTCCAGCAATTCCACTGAAGGCGGGCAGCCATCGTGGCAGGTGTCAACCACGCTGCCGGCGTAGTAGTGGTCCTGGGACGGATCCTCCTCGATCTGGATGTGGTTCGGGGCACTGACAGCGCGATCCGTCACGCCGAAGGGGCTGAGCGATGACGGCAGGCTGCCGAGGCCGATCTTGCCGAAATACGCCGAGGCATGCAGCTCGGCCGGGAGCAGCAGCGCCTGTGCAGCCGAGCGGAGATAATGCGCCGCCAGCCGCGGTGCCGCCTGGGCAAAGCCACGCAGGCCATGGTCAAAGAGAGAGCCGATGACCGATGGCGTGAACTGATCGCAATCCAGCCCCAGCAGGGCATACTGCTCGGCAGAAGCGCTGGGCGGCACCTCAAATCCGCCCGGATGCGACCCTTCTGCCACCGCAATGTGCGCGATGGCGGGATCTGCCAGCGAGGCGAGCACGGTTTCATCGAGGCAGAATCCGACTACTGCCGTGCCATTGGCGAGATAGTGCGTGTTGCTCAGGTTGGATGCGGTGATTTCATAGAACGGCGGAACCACCGTAAATCCGGTGCCATCGAACGGGTTCGGCGTATCGGGCCGGAGGTACACGGTGATCGTGGTGGGCTCAGTGAATCCGTTTGCCGGAATC
>CBINCZ010000331.1:0-3542 GCA_966249295.1 uncultured Gemmatimonadales bacterium | reverse complement strand
CCCGGCGCCCTCAAGGGCGAACCGGCCGCACGCCGCGAGAGCCTGTCCCTCACCCAGCTCGAGGCCCTGAAGATGGTGCTCGGCAAGGAGGTCGCGTCCGAGCGCGACCTGCTGGGCCACCTCATTCCGTGGCTCGCCACGGTCGGCTCGGTCGGCGTGCTGCTGGGCCTGCTTGGCACCGTGCTGGGCGTGATGGACGCATTTGTGGGGATCGCGGCCAAGGGCTCCGGCAACATCGGATCGGTGGCGCCGGGCGTGGCAGAAGCACTGGTCACGACCGTCGCCGGCCTGGCGACATCGATCCCGGCGATCATCGGCTACAACTATTTCGTGAACAAGGTCCGGCTGTTCACCGGCGAGCTGGAAGGCTTCGCCAACGAACTCATCGGCACCATGGCGCGCGAAGGACTCATCTGACGTGGCCGTGACCCTGGGTGGTGGGCTCGGCAACCAGCGTGGTGACCTCCCGCTCAACGCCGACATCAACGTCACCTCGCTGGTGGACGTGGCGTTCGTGCTGCTGATCATCTTCATGATCACGGCCCCGATCATGCAGGGCGGCGTGGACGTCGAGCTTCCGCGAGCCGAAGCCCGTCCCCTGGAACCCAAGGAAGGCATGGTGGTCACCGTGGACCGGGGCGGGCGCATCTTCATAGATGAGACCCCGGTGAGCTACGAGGACTTCCGGATCACCTTCCCCTCGATCGTGACGGCCAAGAAGCCCAACGGAGTGTTCCTGCGGGCGGACAGTCGTGTACCCTACGGAGACGTCGTGCGGGTGCTGTCGGTCATCCGGTTGTCCGGGGTGCAGAGCGTGGGCCTCGTGGCGGAGCAGGAGGAGCAGCGCAGGTGATGCATCGGATGGGGACGGGCCGGACCCGCGGGACCGGCGCCGGACTCTGCTGGACTGTCCTGGTGCATGGCGGGGCCATGGCGCTGGCGATCGGTTTCATTCGCCCGCCACCGCCGTCGCCGCCGGTCTACGCGATCGACCTGGTTGCTGCGCCGGCACCGGCGCCGCGCCAGCGGCTGGCCCCGGAGGCGCGGCCGCCCGCGCCTGCGCCCGAGCAGCCCGCGCCGGTCAAGCCGACGCCCAAGCCGGAGGAGAAGGCCGCGCCGGTCAAGAAGCCGGAGCCCAAGCCGGTGGAGCGGCCCAAGCCGACGCCGCCGCGCGAGACGCCGGCTGAGGCCAAGCCGTCCACCGAGCCGTCACCCAAGACCTCGGCTCCCGAAGCGCCTGCCGAGGGGGAGACGCCGAGCACGGGTCGCGACGTGGCAACCGTCAAGACACCAGGGCTTGATTTCCCGTTCCCGGAGTATCTCCGGAACGTGGCGAACGAGATCTACCGTCGCTGGCGCCGTCCCACCGGGAACGTCCGGCTGCGGGCAGAAATCTTCTTCCTCATTCACCGGGACGGCACAGTGTCCGACATCCGCTTCGTCACCCGGTCGGGTAGTTTCTCCTACGATCTCGAGGCGCAGGGTGCCATCGAGGCCGCGGGAAATGCGCGGGCGTTCGGGCAGCTGCCGGATGGTTGGACCAACGACGTGCTGCCGATCAGTTTCTTCTTCGAGCCGCGGTCCGAATGACACGATCTCTTCTATTGATGACGCTGCTCGCGGCCGGTGCAACGGCATCGCTGCGGGCCCAGAATCCCGAACAGAATCGCGCGCAGGATGCGATCCGGATTGGCATCACCTACCGGCCCGGCTCGCGGCCGGGACTCGTGGTCGTGCCGGGGCCCGGGCTCGACTCGGTGCGCGCCATCGTCCAGCGCGATCTCGACTACAGTGACCAGTTCCAGATGATCGTCGTGCCCCCGGCCGGAACCGGCGGGCAGATCAACTACGCGCTGTACCGGAACCAGTTCGGTGCCGACCACGCGGTGGAGCTGATCGGCGCACCGGGCGGCGTGATGGTCCGGCTGCACGACCTCGCCGCGGGCAAGGTGCGCAACCAGCAGAGCTTCGCGCTGCCCGGTGCGACGGCGGCGGGGTTCCGGCTGGCGGTCCATCGCATCAGCGATGAAATCGTGCGCTGGGCCGCGGGTGCCAATGGCTACGCCGCAAGCCGCCTGCTGTTCCTGAATGACGGGCGGATCTGGCGGATCGACAGCGACGGCGCGGGACTCACGCCGGTCTCGCCGTCGGGCGAGCACGCGCTGTCCAACGCCTGGGCGCCGGACGGTCACCGGATTGCCTACACCCGGTTCACCGAGGGTCGCGGGGCCATCGTGGTGGAAGACCTGCTCACCGGATCGCGCACCACGGTGGCGGGCACCGACCGGGACCTCAACTTTTCGCCGGCGTTCTCCCCCGACGGACGCATGATCGCCTACGCCCGGGCGGAGGAGAGCGGTGCCACCAACATCTTCACCAGCAACGTGGCCTCCAACTGCTGCGCGCAGCGCTTGACCGTGAAGGGCTTCTCGGACAACTTGAGTCCGACGTATTCGCCCGATGGACGGCGGCTGGCGTTCGTCTCAACACGCTCGGGACCGCCGCAGATTTACGTGATGAGCGTGGACGGCACCGACCAGGAACTGCTCGCGCCCTTCGACTACGGTGCCACCGGCCCGTCCTTCGCGCCGGAGTGGTCGCCGGACGGGGCGAGCGTAGTGTTCCACCGCGAGGTGTCGCGCAGTCCACAGATCTTCATCTTTGATGTTGCATCAGGGCGGGTCAAGCAGCTGACGTCGGTGGGCCGCAACGAGGACGCCACCTGGGCGCCAGACAGCCGGCACATCGCCTTTATTTCCGATCGCACCGGCCGGCGCCAGGTGTGGATCGTGGATACCGAAACCGGCCGCGTGCGGCAGCTCAATACTCCGGGCTCCGCCCGGCTTCCTTCGTGGTCCCCCCGGTTGGGCGGGGCCGGCGATGCCAACCCTTGATCCACGAGGTCCTGACTCATGAAGCGCATGTCTGGTGTTTTTGCCCTGATGGCGGCCACCGTCCTGGCTGCGGCCTGCGGCGGTGCGCCCGAGCCGGAACAGCCGGCGCCGGTGACGTCCACGGTGGACAGCGCCGCGATTCGCGCTCGCCAGCGCCAGGATTCGATTGACGAGGCCAACCGTCGCCGCGCCGAGGAAGAGGACCGGCGTGCGGCCGCTGAACGCGACGCCTCGGCGGCGGCAGCGGCGCTCCGGAACGACATGAGCGCCATGATCCACTTCGATTACAACGTGGCCGACATCCGCAGCCAGGATCAGGCGGTGCTCGACCGCAAGGCGGCAATCATGCAGGCCAACACCGGCGTGCGGATCCGCATCAGCGGTCACGCCGACGAGCGCGGCTCCGATGAGTACAACCTCGCGCTCGGCAATCGCCGCGCCGCCGCGGCCAAGCGCTACCTGATGAACCGCGGGGTGGATGGCTCGCGCATCGACGTGATTTCCTACGGCGAGGAGCGGCCTATCGCCATGGGGGCCACCGAGGACGCGTACGCCCAGAACCGGCGTGACGAGTTCGAAATGACGGCAGGCGGCGACTCGCTCGTCGCGCCCCAATGAGGTCGCGGGTCCTGGTCCTCGCGTCGGTCG
>CBINCZ010000330.1:0-3548 GCA_966249295.1 uncultured Gemmatimonadales bacterium | reverse complement strand
GGGCCGGAGGTACACGGTGATCGTGGTGGGCTCAGTGAATCCGTTTGCCGGAATCAGCACGGCGCCATCGTGTGAGTTGGTGCGCACCAGGAGCTGGGTGCCAGGCGTGAAGAATCCAATCCCGTAGTCGGGGCCGGAAGTTGGCACGTCGGGCAGGGGCGGTGCCGGGAAGGTCGAGCCGAAGCCTACACCGGCATACATCACGTTCACCAGCTGTCCCACCAGCACGGCGGTCTCGGGGCTCGTGCCGCCAATCAGGTTGCCGGCGTTGAAATCGGCCAGCAAGTCGGCGACGAAATTCACCACCTTCTCCTGCGGGTCGGCCACCTTGCACTTGGACCACTTTTCGGAAATGTCCTTGGCCCTGGCGAGCGCGTTCCCGCGCGGGTCATCCTTCTTCTTGGTGCCTTCCGGATAGAGCTGGGTGATCAGCGCGTTGGCCTGGGCCAGCGGGAAATCGGTGTCGGGACAGGGCACGCCCTTATCGAACGCAGGGCCGTCACTGGGCCCCTGGCGGCTGGCATCACTGCATGCAGCAAGGATGAGGCTGCCAAGGACGGCAGCGAATACGAGGCGGCGGCGCATGGGAACGGTCTCCGAATCAAGGGGTCTCGGAGCCAACGGGTGACGACGTCGCCCGTCCGGCAGGGAGCTGGGAAAAGGGATTCATGACCAACGTGCAAGGAGCGCACCAGAATGCAACGTCATGCGCATCCTTCCAAGCTATTGCAGGGCAGCAGCTTACCGCCGTTGCACACCCGTCTTCAGACTATGCCAGTGCGGCGCCCGCACCGCAGATGTGGCTAGCTCTCGCCGACCAGCGCCTTGAACTGGGGGGTGCCGTGGAGGCCCCGGAGCCACCAGCCGGTATCGCTCGCCAGCGCGGCCCGCTCGGTCGGGTTCGCAGCCAGCCACCCTTTAAGCGCATTTATGGCCGCAGTCGTGTCATTCAGCATGGTGTGCACGAACGCGTTCATGATGAGCAGCTCCCGCGGCGCATCCACTTCGGCATTGCCGCGCGCACCGTCGACCACATGACGCGCGCTGTCGGCCAGGCCTGCCCTGGCGAGCACAGCGGCCACTCCCGCCCGAGCCTTCAGCGCCTCGAACGGGCGGTTCGGCTCGGGTGCCAGCTTGACCACGCTGTCGGCCAGGCTCCACGCCAGCGCCACGTTCGGCTCTCGCGCCCTGGTGCTCATGATCCATAGCTGACAACTGATAAAACGAAAATCATCCGGAAAACGGCTCACGCCCTCGTCGCACCATCGGGCCGCATCCACGAACTGCTCCAGGTCATACGAGGTGATGTACAGGCGGTTGAGGATCTGGTTGGCGTTCGTCAGGTAGGCATCGGCCTCATAGGCGCGCTGGGCGGCAAGCTTGGTATCAGTCTCCCCACCCGGGATCTGGGAGTAGAGGTGGCTCAGGATGTACCACGCCCCGGCCTGGGTCGGGCGAATGGTGGTCGCCGATTCAAGGTCGGACCGTGCCTGGGCCAGGGTTCGCGCCCTGGTGGCGCTGTCAGTCGCGAGGCCGAGCAGGTATCCGAGATAGCGAAGCGTCCCGCGCGCCTCGAGCGCATCGGGGTTCTTCGGGTCGAGCGCCAGGGCGCTGTCCGCGAACGCGACGCCCTTATCGATGAACGGCCTGGCGGCAAGCGGATCCTGGCCCGCCAGCCGGGATTGCTGGTACGCCAGGGTCGCCCGGCCAACGAGCGGATCGGGCCAGCGCGGGTCGGCCGCGTGGCCCGCGGCATAGAGTGAATCGGCCCGGGCAAATTCCACGTCGGCCCTGGCGGTGCCGGCTTCATCGGTCAAGGCGGCCGCCGCCCGCTTGCGCGCCTCCTGGGCCCGCTGCACCAGCATCCAGGCCTGGTCGCTCGAAGCACCCGCCCGCTGCTGCCGCAGTTCGATTTCCTCGCCCAGCCGGCCCCGGATCAGGAGTGCCACCTGCTTGGCGAGGCTGTCCTGGATGCTGAGCACGCTGCCCAGCGGTTGATCGAAGCTCGCCCGGTCGAAGTCGGCACCGCTCGCGCCGTCGATGAGCCGGATGCTGACACGAAGCTGGTTGCCCTGTCGCTCGATTCCACCGCGCACCAGCGTCCCGACATGGAGTGTGCGCGCGATGCTGTCAGGCGGCGTGCTGCTCGCACGGTAGGGCACCACGCCGTTGACCGAGGTCACCTGCAGCGCGGGCACCTCGCTGAGCTGGCTGATGAGTCCCTCCGTGAGACCATCGGCGAGGTATCCCAGCGAATCGGCGGGATTGAAGTCCTGGAAGTACAGCACGGCAACGCGATGCGGGTCGAACTCGCTGCTGGCGCCCGAGACGACGGGCGCGCGCGTGAAATGCCGCCATGCCCACGCCCCGCTCGCGATCGCAAGGGCGGCGATGGCGCCACCCACGATCCAGCGAGTGCGGCCCTTTCGCGCCATGGCCACCGGCGTGACCCGGGTGGGCGTGCGACGCGGTGCACCCGGCGCGCGGCGAGCCGCCGTGCGCGTCATGGTCGCTTCCGCTTCGGACATTGCGAGACTCTCGATGAAGTCCCGCATCGTCTGGAACCGGTCCGCCGGCGTCTTTTCAAGCGCCTTGAACACGGCGTCTTCCACTTCGTCCGGCACCGACGGACGCACCACCTGCAGGCTTGGCACCGTCTCCATGGAATGCCGTGCGATGATGGCCATGGCGCTGGGCCCATCGAACGGCGGCTGCCCGATGAGCAGTTCGTACAGCACGCAGCCCAGGCTGTAGATGTCACTGCGCGCGTCCACATGGGCGCTGCCCATGGACTGCTCGGGACTCATGTAGTGCGGCGTACCGATGGCCATGCCCGTCTGGGTGAGCTTCTCGCCGCTCGCCTCGCTCACGGCGCGGGCGATGCCGAAGTCGGCCACCAGGGCGTGACCGCCCATGAGCAGGATGTTTTCCGGCTTGATGTCGCGATGGACGACGCCGTGATCATGCGCGTACTGCAGCGCCTCGGCGGCTTCGCGCGTGATCTGCAGCGCGTCGTGGAGGGGAAGCTGCTGTTCCTTGTCCAGCCGGTCACGCAGCGACTCGCCCTCGATGAAGGGCATGACGTAGTACAGGAGCCCGTCATCCTCGCCCGAGTCGTACAGGCCGAGGATGTTCGGGTGTTGCAGGGTGGCGGCGACCCGGATTTCACGGAGGAAGCGGTCTGCACCGATCGAGGCGGCCAGCTCCGGCTTGAGGACCTTGATGGCCACCTGGCGATGATGCTTGAGATCCCGCGCGAGGTAGACCGTCGCCATGCCGCCCTCGCCCACCTGGCGTTCAACGGCGTAGCGGTCTCCCAGGGCGGAAATCAGCCGGTCAACGGGAGCGGTCACGGAAAGGCCTCGAGTAGTGCCTGGTCTGCTTGAAGATAGATCGGTAATGTGCCGCGCCGAGCCGACAGGGGCAAGGAGGGGAGTAGGGGCTAGGGATTAGGGATTAGGGGCGCGGGGCTTGGGAGGTATCATCGCTCAGCTCTCAGCTCTCAGCTCTCAGCTCTCAGCTCTCAGATCTCAGCTCTCAGCTCTCAG
>CBINCZ010000329.1:0-3564 GCA_966249295.1 uncultured Gemmatimonadales bacterium | reverse complement strand
CCGAGGATCAGGTAACTCACCAGGTCAACTTCCGACCGCGGCGGCTGTACCGTGGGATCGGAGCGCAGATCCAGGTCGGGCCGGCGCAGGGTCCCGCCGATGTGGGCGATCACCGGCACGTCCTGCCCGCTTGCCGCCCGCACCATGTGCTCGGCGGTGATGTCCAGGGCGGCGTTGAGGTCCGGAGTACCGAAGTATGTCACGTTACCGCGCTGCACGGTAAAGTCTCGCGACACGGGACCGATCTTGAGCGTGTAGTTGCCGGGGCCTGCCTGCAGGGTGCCATCGAGCCGGTATTCCTTCCGCACCTTGTTGGTGCGCACCTCGCCCGCCAGCTTGATGTTGGCCTCGCTGGAGCGCAGCCAGAAGTCGCTCCCCATCTGCAGGTTGAAATCCTGGATCCTGAGTTCGTCCATGAAGCGGCTCTGGAAGCCCTCGCCCAGGTTGCGGCGGCGAAGTGCCAGGGTATCGAGCAGGTCCAGGTTGGAGGGATCCTCCAGATCCACCACCTGCTTGTTGATCAGGTCGGCAAAGTAGAGCACGCCTGCATCCGCAACGCCGGATCCCGTGAGGGTGGCGCCGTAGAACGGGCCCCGGAGCTGGAGGCGCCCCGACGCGGTCAGCGCCAGGAAGTTGCGGGATTCGATGGCGCGGAAGCGACGGGCCAGCAGGCTGAGATTGAGGACCGGCTTGGAGAGCTCCTGCAGGCGCACGCTGCCGTTGATGGCCATGACGCCGCCGTCACCGCTGGAGATGCGGATGTTCTCCACCAGCGCGGAGTCGCCGGTGAAGTCGGCCCGGCCGCTGATGGAGTCCCAGGTGACGTTGAGGGCGGGCAGGTACATCCCGCCATCGCGGAGACTCACGAAGCCCTGCAGCGCGGGCGACTTCCAGGTGCCGGCGATGGCGATGTTGGCGCTCATGAGGCCATGCACCCGCCGCACCGCGGGCAGGAACGCCTCGATGATGGCGAGGTTCACGCTGTCGCCCACCGCACGCACGGTCACCGGGCCGTCGAGGCGGCGATCGGTAATGCTGTCGCCCATGCCGAGGTAGATCGGCAGGTGGGCGTTGAGGTGCATGACCGGCGTGCCGGTGCGCCAGAGCTGCAGGTTGGCGTCCAGCCGCCGTTCGCCGTAGTTGAAGATGCCCTCGACATACGGAAGCTTCGACTCGCCGAATTCCAGTCCCGAGAGCGAGAAGCCGCCGGTGGCGTCGGGCTCGCGTGCCGTGCCGGCGAGCTGGATGTTGGCACCCAGCGCGCCCTTCACGCCCGTGGTGTCCTTGCCGGCCAGCGCATACAGCCCCTTCAGCTCCAGGCCGTAGGCATCCACCGTGAGGTCGCCCGGGCCATCGAAGGGCAGCCGCCCGGCAAGCCGCACCGAGCCGCTCCGGTCCACCGCCGCGACCTCGATCGAATCAATCAGCGGCGCGCTGTCGCTCAGCACCACGGTGGCCGGCGCCAGCAGCCGCCAGGGCCGCGTGACCAGGTCGGCATGGAGCGTATCGATGCCCAGCACGGTCTGCTCGTGCAAACGTGACCACCATCCCGCACCATCCACCCTCGGGCCGTTGCCGATCCCGGTCCCCACCGACCATCCCAGCGAGTCGGTGTAGCCATCCACCGATGCGGTGAGCTGGTGGAAGGTCCAGACGGAAGACGGCACGGAGTCGGCCTGCGCGGTGAGCGTGTCGGCCTGGATGGCGACGCGGAGCGCGCCCTGGTCGCCCCCGTCCGACGCGAAGGTGCCCGTCATCCTCGGTGCGCGGTAGCCCTGGAACGCGAGCCCCCGCGCGTCGAAGGAGCCCAGCATGTTGAGCGAATCGAGATGCCCGCTGAGCGTCACCGCGGCGGTGGCGCTACCGGTAAGCGGCAGCTGGAAGGTCTTGGCGGTGTCCCGGACCTGCTTCGTCATGGCCAGCAGCAGCGAGTCGAACGCCACCAGGCTGTCGGCTGCAAGATGGAAGGACATGGTGCCAGTATGCGGCGCGGTCCAGCCCAGCGTGCCCGATCCGCCGGCGCGCGCGCCCTGCCATTCGGTGTAGAGCGTGTCCACACCGATCACGCTGTCGCGCACGGCGAGCGTGGTGAACAGGGTGTCGAGATTCCACTCGCGGATGCGGCTCCGCTGGAGCGCCAGCTGCAGCGAACCCTCCGGCGCACGCAGGGTATCGATGCTGCCCGTGGCCAGGGCTTCGCCGTTGAGCGCAGTGGCCGGTCCGCTCCCCCGCAGGGCCGAGAGATCCAGCTGGCGAAAGCGCACCAGGAGGCCGTCGGCGCCCCAGCGTGGCGGGCGCATCGTCACGACGCCCTGCGCCGTGAGCGCGCCAATGTCTCCCGAAACATCGGCATCCACGGTCATGCGCTCGAGGGTGCCATCCATCGCGAGGTGGCCGCTCACCTGGCCCTTGCTCAGGAGCGAGGGAAAGCCGCGCCGGATTCCCTCGAACGACAGCGGGTCGAGCTGGACGTCGAGTCCCACACCCAGCACGTCGCCCCGGGTGTCGAGGTGCACGCGGCCCTCGAACCGGCTCACCGGACGAGTGCCGTCATGATGCCGGGCGGTGCCCACGAAGGTCACGTCGCGCATCGGGCCGTTGAGGGTGCCGACGGCGTTGAGCCGGCCCGGCACCACGACGGCCGGCGCGAGGCGCCTGGCAGTGGCGAGGTCGATGTCGGAATCGCGCAGCCGCAGGTTGTCGAAGTAGAGCCCGGTGCGCTTGTCGAATCCCACCACGCCCTCGGCGACGATGGCGTTGACCGGATTGCCGGGCACCTTGGTGTCGACGTAGTCCCAGTCAGCGGCGATCCGCATCCGGTCGAGCCAGCCCTCACCCGAGAGTGAGCCGGACACCGTGCCATAGAACGGCAGCGAATCGGCGTAGGCGCGGGCGTAATCGAGATTGAAGTTGCTGAGCATCAGGTCCATGTCGCGGAAGCCCACGCCGCGAACCTTGTCCTGCAACGCCACGAGATGCCCGGTCACCCGCTGGTTGCCGTGGCGCAGGTCGAGCTGGCGCAGGTCATACGCCGTGCGGCGCCCGGTTTCCGACTTGGCCGCCAACGTCCCGCTGCCGGTAAAGGGCGGAAAATCGGGCGAGACCCAGAGCAGGTCGTTGAGACTCACCCGGGGCGCTTCCAGCTGGAAATCGAACAGCAGCGTGTCATCGGGCCAGGTCACTGCGCCGCCGCCGGCCACGTCGGTGCTGGGCAGCGCGCCGTGCTCAAGACTGAAGATCGCACTGTCGCCCCGGATCACGACCCGGCCGCGCAGCCGATGTCGAGGTTGCCACCGCCCGATTGACCGACCAGCACGTACGGCGTCCCCAGGGGCAGCCTCGCCACCACCTGGTCCTGCACGGCGCACAGGTCGCGCATCGTGCGACGCCGGTGCGGTGGCGGGTCGCTCGTGCCGGTCCCGGGTCTGTCGTAGGTGCAGACGGTGGTCTCCGCGACGAGCGGGTCGACGAATGCCGCGGGGTAGGCATCGGTGCCTCCGGAGTCGGTGCCCGCCTCCAGCAGTACGCCGACGACCACGGCACCACCGTCGTGCTGCGCGACGG
>CBINCZ010000328.1:0-3575 GCA_966249295.1 uncultured Gemmatimonadales bacterium | reverse complement strand
CCTGGTCTATCCCGGCGCCACCCACACCCGCTTCGAGCACGCCCTCGGCGCCTATCACCTCACCTGCCGGGCGCTGGGGTCGCTGGCCGACCGCGGCGAGCTGGATGTCGTACCGGAGCCCGAACGGCTCGCGGTCCGGCTCGCGGCCCTGCTCCACGACATCGGGCACTATCCCTTTTCCCATGCGCTGGAAGAGGCGGGCTTCCCCTCGCACGAGGCGCAGGGCGTGTCACTGCTTCCGGAAGGCGAGCTTGGCACCACGCTGCGGCGCGTTGGCGGTGACGGCCTGGCCGAGCAGATCGGCGCGCTCATCCGGGGCCGGAGCACGAGCCCACTGCAGGGCCTCATCAGCGGCAGTCTCGACCTCGACAAGATCGACTACCTGAGCCGGGACGCACGCATGTGCGGCGTCCCCTACGGCACGGTAGACGTGGACCGCCTGCTGGCCGCCATCACAGTGGTGGATGGCCCGCGCCGGCGCGAGATGGGCGTGCACGAGAAGGGCGTGAGTGCGCTCGAGTCACTGCTCTTCGCCAAGTACCAGATGTACCGGAACGTGTACTGGCACCACGCGGTGCGCTCGGCCACCTGCATGTTCAAGCGCGCCGCGCGCGCGGCGGTGGTGGCCGGAGTGCTGGACATGCAGGATGTGGCCGGCCTGACCGACGACGCCTTCATGGAGATCCTGCTCAAGCGGGACCCGATGGGGCTGGCGCGCGCGGTGCGCGAGCGGCGACTCTACAAGCGGCTCTGGGACATCCCGGCGAGTGACGTGCACGCCACGGCGGCGGGGTGGCTGGATGGCGACGCGGAAACGCTGGAACAGGTAGAAGACGCGCTGGCGCAGGAAACGGGACTCGCCCCGGGCGAGCTGCTGCTGGATTTCCCATCCCGGGCATCCATGCTCTCGGTGGACCTGCCGCTGCGGCTGCGGGATGGCAGCGTCGAACGGCTTACCGATGCCGGGCGCGCAGGGCACCTCGGCCTCCCTCGCGTCGCCGAGGAACTCTACCAAAGCGCTCGCCGCCTGCGAGTTTTCACGGCCCGCCCGGCGAAGTTGTCGCTGGAGCGGGTGGTAGCGGCGGTGAGCGCCTAGCGCGCGCCTACCGCCGGATATTCCCCGGACGGCGTGTCCGACGTCTCGATGCGGATGACGATGGCGGTGATGTTGTCGAGGCCGCCGCGCCGGTTGGCTTCCGAAATCATCTGGTCCACCGCGCGCTGGGGTCCCCCATCGGCCTTGAGCAGGCGGCGCAGCTGCTCGTCCTCCAGCATGCCGGTCAGGCCATCCGAGGCCAGCAGCAGCAGGTCTTCCGATTCCAGGTCACCAAAGTAGATGTCCGGCGTTACCTCCATGCCGGCGCCCACACAGCGCGTGATCACGTTGCTGTAGGGATGCACCCGCGCCTGCTCCGGCGTCAGCAGCCCGGCGTCCACCTGCTCCTGCACGTAACTATGGTCCTTGGTGATCTGCCGGAGCCGGTCGCTGCGGAGCAGGTAGGCGCGGCTGTCGCCCACCTGGCCGATGAGGTACCGATCGGGCAGGAGAACCAGCGCGGTGAGCGTGGTGCCCATGCCTCGCTTGTCATGCTCGGAGAGGGTCCGCGAAAAAATGGCCTCGTTGGCCTTGCGGATGGCGTTGTGCATCCGGGCGGCCAGTTCCTCGTCGGTCAGCCCCCGGTATGAGCCCAGCTCCTCGGCGACGATATGCACGGCCATCTCGCTCGCCACCTCACCGGCGGCGTGCCCTCCCATGCCATCGGCCACGATGAAGATCCCGCGGTCGGCCAGCATGAGAAAGTTGTCTTCGTTGCCCGAACGGACGACACCGACATCGGTCCGGGCGGCGCAGGAGAAGTGCACGTGCCTCCGCTAACGCGAGAGCAGCAGGTACGCCGCGAGCCCGGCCGCCACCGCCAGCAGCGCGGCCAGCATGAACCAGGAGCCGCGACGACGCGGTTCGGGGGTCGGGGGCATGCGGCGCACGATCGGCCGCCGGGCCGGAGCCTCGGGCACGCGCTCCGGCGCCGCCGCCATCGGCGACGGCATCTCCACGCGCGGCATGGCTCGGGTCCCGTCCTGCTCTTCCGGGGCCTCATTGTCCAGCGGCTCGAATAGCAGCGAGACTTCGCCGAAGCGCAAGGTCGCGCCCGGCGCCAGCGCGACTTCGCTGGTCACCGGTTCGCCCTCCATGAAGGTCCCGTTGGTGGAGCCGAGATCCGCCAGGATCCAGACGCCACCCCGGCGCTGGACCTTGGCGTGCATGGTACTCACGCTGGGATCCGCCAGCACCAGGTCATTGTAATCCGCCCGGCCCACGTTGATCATCGGGACCGAGAGCGTCAGCCGGTCGCCCTTGCGCGGGCCGGAGCGGAACAGGACGGAAACCAGCGGCGTCGGTCCCGGCTCAGGCGCCGGCGGGGGCCGGAAGGCCGCCACGCCGAACATGGTATCGCTGAGCCGCTGGTGGGCGCCGGCCGGCGGCGCCTGCCCGGCATGGAACCGGTACTCCTCGCTGCCGATCTTGATGACGTCACCTGAGTTGAGCCGTCGCTCCCCGGCCATCCGCTCGCCGTTGACCAGCGTGCCGTTGACGCTGGCGTCCAGCAGGAGGAAACCGGCGGCGTCGCGGTGCAGCTCCGCATGCCGGCGGGACACGTCATCGCCGGGGGCCACGATGTCGGCGCCCGCCTCGCGGCCGAACACCAGCGGCCCTGCACCGATCCGGTATTCCCGGCCATCGGTGAGGCACACCACCCGGGCGCCGTCGTCCGGCACCGGAGGCATCTGGATTGCCCGCGCGAGGCGGGTGCTGCCCAACCGCGATTCATCTACCACCAGGATCTCCTGTTGCCCGATCATGAGCTTGTCGCCGTGCAGCAGCGGCGTCGGCTCAGGACCGAGCTGGACGCCGTTGACCAGCACTTCCGACCCATTCACCGCGCGGACCGCCGCCGAACCGTCCGGCCAGCCCTGGACGACCGCGTGCTGGCCCGAGACACGCTGCCCGAAGACCGGGATCGCCGCCGAGTCGTCCGACCCAATGGTCATCTCACCGGCAGCGACGCTGTAGCGCCGCCCGCCGACATCGAGCTGAATCATGCGAGAGCCGCCCATCCGCGTGGTAGTGAACGCCCCAAACGTACTCCGCCGTGAATTGGCCGCGCAAGCAGGGCGTCACGCACTCCGGCGAACCTCGCCGTTTCCAGCCTGCAGCAGGTAGAGCCGCTGGTAAAGGCCCTCCTGCGCCAGGAGCGACCGATGGGTGCCCCGCTCCCGGATCTCCCCGTTGTGAAACACCAGGATTTCATCGGCGTTCAGGATGGTGCTGAGCCGGTGCGCCACGACAATGGCGGTGCGGCCGCGCATCAGTTCGGCGATGGCCTGCTGAATCTGGGCCTCCGCCTCCGCGTCCACCGAGCTGGTCGCCTCGTCCAGCACCAGGATGCGCGGGTCCCGTGCCAGCGCGCGGGCAAAGCTCAGCAGCTGCCGCTCGCCCACGCTGAGGTTCCGTCCCCGCTCGGCCAGCTGGTGGGCGTAGCCGGCCGGAAGCCGCCGCACAAACCGGTCGGCAC
>CBINCZ010000327.1:0-3580 GCA_966249295.1 uncultured Gemmatimonadales bacterium | reverse complement strand
CGGGCCGCGCTGCTCGCCGCGGTCATCGATGAGATGGCGCGCGGGCGCATGGCACGCCGCTGTGCTGCCCTGGCGCCGCGGGGTACGGCAGCGCTCGACGCACTCTGGAAGGTGCTGTACGAGGACGCCGACAGCGGCGTGAGCCGAGCCTGGCTGGAGGCCGCACTCGACAGCACGCCCGAAATCCGTGGTGTCATGGCGCCGTCGGACACCGAGCTGCAGCAGTTCGCAACTGCCAGCGGCGCAGCGATGGAACTGCCGCCGCTTCCCACCGATCGCGCTGCCACCCTGTTGCTGCTGCTGGATGCGCTCGAGGCGGCGCTGGTGCGCGGCGCACCCACGGCCGAAGTCCGCGAGGCGTACGACAGGGTGTGGTTGGGGATGATGTGACGGCATGGGATTGATGGGCAGGATGGGCGGGACGGGCAGGTCGGAGCTGACCCTGCATCACTCGCCCATCCTGCCCATCCTGCCCATCTTGCCCATCCCTGTCTCACCGTCTTCCGCGTCTCGCGTCCCGAGTCCGTGGTTTCCGCCTGTCCGCCTGCCCGACTTTCCGTCTCCTGTCCATCCCTTCCCGCAATTGCTCAATCGAATCTGCCAGCAGGGGCGGGTGATTGCCGCGGCGCACCGCGAAGAGCAACCGCCGATCGGTGGCGGGCAGGTCGCCGGGCCGCAGCCGGCGCGCCTGGCCTTCCCGCAGGGTGAGTCGCACCGCCGGCTCCCCGTCATGAATCTCATACGTCAGCGGCACCACATCACCCTTGACCCGAACGCTCGACGGGAGCGCATCGAGCTGTTCGCGCGTCCGCGCGTCAACCAGGGCCGCGACATCGAGCATGAGACCGGCGCGAATGAATGTCTCCCAGCTCTTCACACCCTCGGCTTCCAGTTCGGCGCGAAGGATCCGCTTGAGCTGCGTCGGGCCAATGGCTGACAGCGTCCCGCCGGAACGGCGCCAGTACTCGTCCAGCTGTTCAGCGGCGCGCCTGAGCTTGCCCTGAGCGGGATGCACCGTCTCCCCCGCCAACAGCGCTGCCGCGAGCGCGTCGAGCGCGGCGTCGCGCCATTCCGGCGGGAAGTTCCCCTCCAGCTGCTTTGTGTCCACATCGAGGTCAAACCCGAAGTATTCCCGCGTGCGCATGACCGTGACGCGTTGGTGCTTGCGCGGGCCACCGACACTGAGCCGGGCGGGTCCCCATTTCGCGTGTCGTGCGATGAGATCATACGGCAGCGTGGTGCCTTCGATACCGGCGCGCGGGATCCCGAAGCGGTCGGCAAAGAAACGAAGCCGGCCCGCCACCGCGCCCCAGCTTCCCGCCACCGAGGTCTTGGACACCCGCGCCTCCTGGCCATCGGCGGTGCGTTCATCGATGACCAGGTCGAACGGCATCACCCGGGCAACCAGGTCCTGGAATGCCTGACGCATCTCCTTGCCGGCGTGGGGCAGTGTCTTCGGCAGCGACAACTCCAGCGCACGGTACACCGACGCCATGCCGAGCGCGGCGTCCTCGATGGCCTTGATGAGGACCCCGCGCCGCTCCGCCCACTCCTCGAGCCCGTCCTCGAACAGGTGGCGCGGCAGGCCGTACACCTCGCCCAGATAACCGTGCTGGTTGACCGCTTCGGCGTAGAGATTGTACGCCGTCAGATGGTCGCTGCCGTTGGCCACGACGCCGTGGAGGTCGCGCTCGTCGCGGGTCATCCGATGCAGTGAGTCGATGCTGGCGCAGACCGCGATGACAGGCGCGAGTGAATCATCCATCGGGACCAGCAGCTCGCCCCAGTCGCGCTCGACCGGCATCGCTTCCACGTCCCGCCCGTACTGGGTAAGCCGCCCATCCCGGATCAGCCCGCGCGAGGTGAGCAGTTCGATGGCCTTGCGATAGGCGGTGCGGTCGAGCGGAACCGGCAGCTCCAGGTCCGACGCATCCACCCCGATGGCGGCGCAGGTGATGGCCACGCGCTCGGCGTCGCCTGCCAGCTGGAACTCCGGTGGGCCGGGCTTGAGTGAATCGAAGTCGAGCTGGCGGTCACTCAGGATCCAGACCTCGCCGTCGGGCACTCGTCCGTGCACCCGTCCCGCCATCTGGAGGATCTCGTTGGCGCCGAGGTAGAGCCGGTGCAGCACATTGCGGCCGCGCTCCACCACGTTGCCGTAGCGGGCGTCGTAGATCACCACGGTATCGAGCCCGCGCAGGTTGAGGGCACTCTGCCCCGCGGCGGTCATGGCCAGGAGCCAGGGATGCTCCACCTCGCCCTCGAGGAAGGGGCGGATGACGCGAATCGGCTCCCCACCGTGATAGAAGGCAGTGGTCAGGCGCTTCCATTGTTCCCCGAGCTCAGTCGCGAGATGCTCGACCTCGGCGCGGGTGGGCACGAACACCGCTACGCCCCGGCGCTCCTTGATGATCTTCCGCATGAACTTCACGTCGAGAAACTCGAGCGGCTTCTGCGGCAGGACCTCGACCCGGGCACGAAGCCGAGGATCGAACGCCGATGTCTCCAGCACTTCGCTGCTGTCGAGGTAATTGGCGTAGAAGGACGGATCGACAGTGGCGCTGAGCCAGATAAAGCGGCAGCCAGCCCGCTTGCCCAGCGCCAGGCAGAGCTCGAGCTCGGCCGATGTCTGGTGAATCTCATCCACGATGATCGTGTCGTCACCGGAGATCAGGTCATCTTCGAACCAGCGCCGGGCGATCCCGGTGGTGACGATCACCACGTTCCAGCCCGGTGTCTCGGGCGTGGCCTCGCGCTCACGATTCACAACGCCGACACGGAGCGGCTCTTTCAGGATGGCCTCGGCAATGGGCCGGATGCCGAGCGTCTTGCCAGTGCCGGTTCCCGCCACGATCCCGAACCCCTTGCCCGCCGCGGCCCAGTGACGCAGCTCCTCGCCATGCTCGCGCTCGAGCAGCGTCTCGACATGGAGACCCAGCGCGAGCTCGATGGTCTCGCACGCCGCCCGCGTGGGCGCGATGACAATGATCCGGCCCTGCGTGGGACGGGATTGTCTGAACGCATCAGGATCCGGCGGGAGCGAGTGGTCGCGGAGGGGAGCGGGTCGGGGGGTGGACATGATGGAAGATAGACTGGGCGTGGGGCGAGGGGCGCGAAGCTAACGCCAGCAGCCTTCAGCTCTCAGCTCTCAGCTCTCAGCTCTCAACGCTCAGCGCTCAGCGCATAGCGTAGCACCGCCGTCGAATCGGCTCCCCAGCGAAACTCCACTGCAGTAAGCGTATCGCCATTCACCATCGCTGCCGCGACGCTTCCCCAGTGTGGCACGTGCAGCACCTTGCGCACGGTGCCGTCGAGCCCATACACACGCCACTCGCGATCATGCGATTCCCCGAACGCCGGGCGCAGAACCCAGAAGGTGCTGTCGCTCCCGGCGATCATCAGGTCCATGCGCTGGCGGGTGGGAGGCCACTTCCCCGCCGCCGCGATCTCGCCGGCGCGCTTCCGGAAGAGCTGCTTCAGGTCCTCGGGATACTGCTGCCCGGCGAGTTCACTCTCGAACGACTCGCGGATGGAATCGGCGTACTTGGTGTGGTCCTCATCGGTGATCGCTTCCGCGGCC
>CBINCZ010000326.1:0-3604 GCA_966249295.1 uncultured Gemmatimonadales bacterium | reverse complement strand
GATCTTCTGCTCGCTCAGCGGGATGCCCAGCTTCTCGTAGGTCTCCAGCAGCTTGGGATCGGCCTCATCCAGTGATCCCAGCGGCTTCTTGGTCTTGGGCGCCGAGTAGTAGCGGATGTCCTGGTAGTCGGGGCTGTTGTACTTGACGTTGGGCCAGTGCGGCTCGGTCATCTTGAGCCAGCCGCGATAGGCCTTGAGCCGCCACTCGAGCAGCCACTCCGGCTCGCCCTTCTTCTCGGCGATGAGCCGGATGATGTCCTCGTTCAGCCCCTTGGGCACCACATCCGCTTCGATGTCGGTGACGAAGCCGTACTTGTATTCCCGGTTGACCAGGGTTTCGACCGACGAACTCATGCCTTCTCCTGACCGGCAGCCGCTTCAGTTGGCTGCGCGAATCGGACTGTGTATGCGCAGGCGCCGTCGCCGCTCAGCAGGTGACCGCGACGCTCGATCTTGCCACCCAGCGTCCGCTCGAGGAAGCGCTCCTCGGCGGCGCAGATTTCAGGAAACCGCTCCGACACGGCACGCAGGGCGCAGTGATGCTCGGTGAAGGAACCGCAGCAGAACGTGGCAGCGCCTTCCGCCATGTAGCCGTCGGCGGTGCGTGCCGCAGCGACGATTTCCATCCGCTCGGCTGGGGAGGCGCCCTGAAGGGCCGGCGCCAGCCGTGCGGCCTGGTTCTCGAAGTGTGACTCGATGAAACGAACCGCCGAGGCCCTGCCGACCGTTGCGACCAGGTGCTCCAGCAGCTGGGTCAGCGTTTCCTTATAGCGCTCGGGAAAGAGCGCCTCGCCCGCGGCAGTCAGCCGATAGGCATGACCCGGCGCACCGGGCCGGCCCGACTGATGGCGGCTCCACTCCACCAGCCCCGAGGCTTCCAACTCCTTGAGGTGATGGCGGATAGCGTTCATGGAGAGGCCCAGGTGCCGGGCCAGCTCCTTGGGCTCGAGCCCGGGCGAACGCTTGAGTTCCACAACCACCGCTCCCCTCGGCCCCTTAAGGCCGGCGGGAAGGTAATCGGGACTCGACAGGGATGAAGCCATATCGGGCGAATGGTAACGGAAATAGTCGGGATTATCAAGGTTTGTGGGGTAGGATTGGTGGAAATGCTAAGTTATTGACGGTTGGACGGTTATACGGCAGGACGGCTGGAATACCGGGGTGAAAGCCAGCCGTCCAGCCGCCCAGCTGCCGAGCCGTCTCTTGCCCCAATCTCCTGCATTCCCGATCTTGGTCCCCATGACCATCCATCGCATCCGGCTCCTGGGCGATCCGATCCTTCGCGCCCGGTGTGAACCGATAGAGAAACCCGGATCCACCGCCATCCGGGTCATCATGGACGACATGCGGGAGACGCTTCGGGACTGGCAGAGCCGGTTCGGGAGTGGCCGGGCCATCGCGGCGCCGCAGATCGGTGCGCCGGTCAGGATCGTCGTCGCCGAAATGGACAAGCCCTGGGTGCTGATCAACCCGGAAATCGTGGATATCGGCAACGAGGACTTCAGCGTCTGGGATGACTGTTTCTCGTTTCCCAACCTCTATGTGCGGGTGTCACGCGCCTACCGCATCCGGGTCCGCTACCAGGACCAGAAGGGCGAATGGCATGAGGACGATCTCGAGGGCGACCGCGCCGAGCTGATCCAGCACGAACTGGATCACCTGGATGGAGTGCTGGCGGTGGACCGTCCTCACGGGCTCGATCCGTTCTGTCTCAGGGAAGAATGGAACCGGCTCCACGCCGCCGCCGGCCGCTACGGCCCACCGGAACCAAGGACCGGGATCTACGCGACGCCGTTGACAGGGCTTTTGTAGCTGGGAAGGCGGAAAGACGGGAAGGCGGGAAGGATTCATTCCTCCAGATCTTCCCGTCTTCCCGCCTTCCCATCTTCCCGACTTACATCCCGCCCATCGCCTGTGGCAGCGCATTCCCTTTCCGCTCGCTGTCCCAGAAGATGCTCAGCACCCACCACCGGTGCCCATCCCAGAACAGCTGGATCGAATTGATGCCGCGGGAGAAGGGCTCGGTTTCGTCCCGGCGATAGCTCGCGTATGAGCTGAACACATGCGCGATGTTGCCGAAGCGTTCGACCTTGTTGACCAGCGCTTTCTCGTGGAAGCCCACGGCTTTCAGTATCGAATCGGATCCTTGCTGGTACGCTTCCGCCGTGAGGACCCGCCGGCGGCAGTTGCCGGCGGTGTCACATCCGGTGGGAACGAGTCGAGCCGCGGGATCCATCAGCGAGAAGAACCGATCCCACTGCCTCGGCGCCCCCACCGGCCCGCTGATGGTCTGGTAGAGTGCAGAGATAATGGAGTCGATAGTACCAACATCACTGGCAGCAGCAGGCGGGCGATGCACCGTGCTGTCGACGCGTGCCTGCGCGTGCAGTGTGGGCGCGAGCAGCAGCAGTGTTGCGAATCTGGCTTGGAGTCGCATGGGGGTTCCTCGCTGGGAGCTGAGAGCTGAGAGGTACGAGCTAAGAGCTGAGAGTGCTGTCACTCTGAGGCCGCGGCACGGCCGAAGAGACGGAACTCAGGACGAGCTTCGGTCCCTTCGCTTCGCTCAGGGTGACAAACGCCGTTGACCGTCGACCATCGACCCACTTCCCATCTTCCCGTCTTCCCGTCTTCCCGCCTTCCCGCCTTCAAAACCATTTCCCCAACCTCACAAACAACGCCTCCCGTCCACCGGTAAACCCCATCTCCACTCGCACCGGCCCCACCGGCGTGTCGGCCCCGACGCCGCCCCGGATACCGGTGTGCCAGCCGCCCTCCTCGAGCAGGCCGCCGCCTGTCGCCGAGCGCCCGACCATCCCGTCCAATCGCAGATGCAAGGGACCCACGACAGGATAGGCCAGCGCCAGTCCCGCCAGCACCTCCCGGTCACCGCGGAGCTCACCGATGTGGAGCCCTGCAAAGCCGTCATCGCCACCGAGCGCGAGTGAATGCTGCAGCGGCAGGTCCCTCCCTACGCCGATCCGCACATGGGGATTCACGTCGAGCAGGCCAATGGGAAAAACCGGCCTCGCATCCAGCACGACGCGGCGGAACTCCTGGTTCCAGAACGCGCGCACCGCCAGGTCCTCGTCGAGATTCTGGTCCACATGCGAGAGCTCGAATCGCACACCCAGTGCATCCTCGGTCGAGTGGTCCGGGTTCCGCCACCAGAGCGCGGAGCCGGTCGCCTGTACGGTCCAGGTGCGGAAGAACGTTCGCTGCACCCCGAGCTGCGCCTCTACTTCACGCGTGCGGTCCGAGCCGACCTGCTCGCCCTCGGCATCGAAGCGCCGAATGTGGTCGAACCGCGCCCTCACCGCGGCCCTCGGTACGAGCAGCTGCCCGAAGAGTTCGCGCTGCTTCTGCAGGGCGAGGGTCACGTCCTTCCGGAGATTTCCCGCCGTGCCCAGGATACTTGCCTCGATCCCGCCCGGCAGGGTGCGGTCCACGGCGCCGGCCCACACCCGTCCGCCCATGTCGTTGTCGTAGCCGGCGCCCAGCGCCGCGATCCGCACCGGACCCGGCTCGGGCTGGACCCGGAAGCGCACCGTGTCTCCTTCGCCTCGCGGATGAAGCCAGAGCGCGAGGAACCGATCCGAGTTGCCCA
>CBINCZ010000325.1:0-3610 GCA_966249295.1 uncultured Gemmatimonadales bacterium | reverse complement strand
CTCGTAGCCGGCGGCGGAAACCAGGTCCCGGATCCGGTCTGCTTCCTTGAAATCCCGGTTCAGCCGGGCTTCCTGCCGTCGCTCAGCCCACGCCAGCGCCCACGCATCTTGCTCTTCGGGGGACTCCGGAGGCGTCTCGGCTAGCGGCGCGGCCGAGCCGCCGAGCCGCCGAGCCGCCGAGACCCGCCCCGTCCCGCTGGGGAACACATCCAGCACTGCCTCGGCCATCTCGAGCGCTCCCAACGCCTCGGCCCCAGGCACCTTCCCCTCGTCCAGCAACCGATTGGCTTCCCGCCCAAAGACGAATAGCGCAGCCAGCGCCCGCGGAGCGTTGAGGTCGTCATCCATCGCGGCCGAGAAATCGAGTCGGAAGCTCTCGGCGATCGCGGCGAACGCGGGGTCCTCGGCGCCGTCCGGCCTTGCCGAGCGGCGGAGCCGGTCGGCCATCTCGCCCAGGCGCCGCGAGCCCTCGCGGGCGTGGCTCAGCGACTCGTCGCTCCAATCGAGTGGCTGGCGGTAGTGGGTGTTGAAGATCAGGAGCCGCACGGTCCCGGCGTCCACGGCCTCGTCCTTGAGATCGCGGGCGGTGAGGATGTTGCCATACCGCTTGGACATCTTGGTGCCGGACAGCGTGAGGAACTCCCCGTGCATCCAGACGTTGGCGAACCGGCTCTCGCCGGTAAAGGCGCAGCTCTGCGCGATCTCGTCTTCATGATGCGGGAAGATGAGGTCCACGCCCCCGGCGTGGATGTCGAGCACCTTCCGGTTCCACTTCTCCTTGATGAGACTGAGCGACATCGCCGAGCACTCGAGGTGCCAGCCCGGGCGGCCCCGCCCGAAGGGCGCGTCCCACACCGCACCCACCGCCTCGTCTTCGGGCTTCGCCGCCTTCCAGAGCACGAAGTCGCGCGCGTCTTCCTTGGCGTATTCGTCGGTGGAGACCCGCTCGCTCGCGCCGCTCTTCAGTTCGCGGGTATCCAGCCGGGAGAGCTTGCCATAGCCAGGAAAGCGGGCGATGGCGAAATAGACCGATCCATCGTCTCCCACGTAGGCAATGCCCTTGTCGAGCAGGCCCTGGACCAGCTCGATCATGGGGGCGATGTAGTCGGTGGCGCGGGAATAGACCGACGCATCGCGGATGCGGAGATAGTGCCGATCCTCATGGAACGCGGTGATGAAGCGCTCCACGTACTGCCGCAGCGGAACGCCTGCCTCCCCTGCTCCCTTGATCGTCTTGTCGTCCACGTCGGTGAGGTTCATGACGAAGAAGACATCGTAGCCGCTCGCCTCCAGCCAGCGCCGCAGCAGGTCCTCGAAGAGGAAGGTGCGAAAATTCCCGATGTGGGCGTAGTTGTAGACCGTGGGACCGCAGGCGTAGAGCGCCACCCGCCCCGGCTCGACGGGGGCGAACGGTTCCACGGCGCGCGACATCGTGTTGAAGAGCCGGAGGTTCATGCGGTGTCGGCCTTGCGAACGCCCCTGGCCACCGTCTCGGCGGCCCGGTTGAGTTCGTCTGTCGAGGAACCCACGCGGAGATGCACCGTCCGCTGCGGGAACGGAATCTCGATCCCTTCATCGTCCAGCCGCTTCTTGATGGCCAGGCGGAATGCCCGAGCCACTTCCCACTGGAGGCCCGGGCGGGTTCGCGCGAGCACCCGGATCACGACAGAATCGGCAGCCAGCTTCTCGATGCCCGGCACGTCGAGCGGCGCGTCCAGCTTGGCGCGCCATTCGGACCGCTCCGAGAAGGCTCGTGCCTCGTCCCGGAAGATGGCCAGCGTCTTGTCGAGATCGGCCTCGTAGCTCACCCCGATCTCGAGCACCGCACGCGACCAACCCCGGGTCATGTTGCTGACCGAAGTGATCTCGCCGTTCGGGATAATGTGCAGGGTACCATCCAGCCCGCGCAGCTTCACCACCCGCAGCGAGAGCGATTCGACCGAACCGCTCTTGCCCGCCGCCTCGATTACGTCGCCCACAGCAAACTGGTCCTCCAGCAGCATGAAGAACCCGGTGATCACGTCCTTGACCAGGCTCTGGGCGCCGAACGAGACGGCCAGCCCGAGGATAGCCGTCGCTCCCAGGATGGGCGCGATGTCCATGAAGAGCCGCAGGGTAAGAAGCGCTGCGGCGGCGAGCACCACCACACGACCCACGCCCCGCACCAGCTGGGAGAGCGTCCGGCCCCGCTTCTCCCGCGCGGAGGTGAAGGTGTCGTCCTGGTCGTTGACCGCCGCTTCAATTCGAGCTGCCGCGAGGCGTACCGCCGCCAGCGCCACCCAGGCCAGCACCCAGATGCCCACCACGCGGGCGGCATTCGTGAGCATGACCGTCCCTTCGGTGCCGAAGATTCGGGCAATGTCTTCCACCCAACGGGGCAACAGCATGACTGACAGCAGCACGGCAACTCCCTGGACATCCAGTTCGAATGGCGAAGGGCCGAAACCTACGGATGGCCTGACGGGAAGGTCAACCGAGATAGCGGATTTGGCTGCGCGAAGCGGGCCGTGATAACGCGAGCAGGGTCTCGGGCGAGAGGCCGTCCAGCTCGAGGCAGCAGCTGTCGGGGCCGTGGTGCAGTTCCAGGGCGCGCGCCACACGCAGGGCTGCGGCTTCGAGCAGCACGGGCCCCGCGCCTGCATCGACCAGCGCCAACTCCACGACATCGAGCAGCGCGCCAAGGTCTGCGCCGATGAGGAGGGTGCGCCAGCCGCCTGGCGACAGGATGCGCACCGGGAATGGTGCACCATGGCGACCGGCGTCAAGCCAGACGCCGCACAGGCGGTCCGGCGCCGCCAACTCCAGGGCCGTGACCAGCGGGAGGTCACACGCAACGGGGGCAAGGACAGTGTCCATGCCCCCACGCTAGCTCATTGCATCAATGGATTGACAACCGATTCAGCGCGAGATGGAGCAATAATGGCTGCTGGCTGCTGGCTGCTGGCTGCGCGAAGCCACTCTGATGTTCCATTCCGACCAGCCAACAGCCGATAGCCAACAGCCAACAGCCCTCTAGCTCGCCAGCCGCACCCGCGACTCCCGCGCGGCAAGAACGGCATCCACCAGCGACGCATCGTCAAACCGGACCGGGTCGATGGTGGGCAGGCCGGTCTCGCGGGCTGCTGCCTCACAGGCGGATCGTGCCGCGGCCTCGTCAAGGTCATACGTATTGAGCGCAATGCCCACGACCCGCGACGGATGGATGGCCGCGGCGACGGTTTCATAGAGGCGCACGTACTCGGAGAGCGGCGGCATCCTGAGCCAGGATGCCTGGCGATAATCGCCGATATACTTCCGCGTGGCCTGATGGCAGAGGATCATGGCGTCGGGGCAGCTGCCGTGCAGGAGGCCCACCGTCACGCCGGAGTAGCCCGGGTGGTTGATGCTGCCCTGCCCTTCGACCAGCACGATGTCGGCGTCACGCGCGCCTTCCAGCGTAACGCGCTCGGCCGCGCCGGCTATGAAATCGGCTACTACGGCATCCACTGCACTGCCCCATCCCTCGATCATGATGCCGGTCTGCCCGGTGGGCACAAAGCGGGTCGGCACGCCGCGGGCATTCAGCGATTTCACCAGCTCGAGCTGGGCCGTCATCTTGCCGACGTTACAG
>CBINCZ010000324.1:0-3614 GCA_966249295.1 uncultured Gemmatimonadales bacterium | reverse complement strand
CAATCGTTGGCTCGGGCGCGGGCGGCGGCATGGCCGCGTACGTGCTCACCCAGGCTGGCGCCAACGTGGTGATGCTCGAAGCCGGCGGGCCATGGAACAACATGACGGACTCCGCCATGCTCACGTGGGCCTACGACTCGCCGAGGCGAGGTGCCTCCACCAAGGAGCGCCCCTTCGGCGAGTTCGACGCCTGTATCGGCGGCTGGGAAATTCCCGGCGAGCCGTACACCAAGGCCAAGGGCACCAAGTTCGACTGGTGGCGGGCCCGCATGGTGGGCGGCCGTACCAACCACTGGGGCCGCATCTCGCTCCGATTCGGTCCCGATGACTTCCGCCGCAAGACGCTGGACGGCCTGGGTGACGATTGGCCCATTACCTACGATGACGTCGCACCGTACTACGACAAGGTGGATGACCTCATCGGCGTATTCGGCAGCGTGGAAAATTTCCCCAACGCGCCCGACGGCCATTTCCTCCCGCCGCCCAAGCCGCGCTGCTACGAACTCCTGGTCAAGCAGGCCGCCGACAAGCTGAACGTGGCCTGCATCCCGGCTCGACTTTCCATCCTCACCAAGCCGATCCATGACCGCGCCGCCTGTCACTACTGCGGCCAGTGCAACCGCGGCTGTCGCACCAATTCCAACTTCAGCTCCGCCAACGTGCTCATCCCTCCGGCGCTGAAGACCGGGAAGCTCACCCTGCTCACCAACGCCATGGCGCGGGAGGTGACGCTGGGGAGTGACGGGCTTGCCAATGGCGTGGCCTACGTGGACAAGGCCACCAACACCGACCAGCATGTGAGCGCCCGGATCGTGGTGCTTGCCGCAAGCGCATGCGAGACCTCCCGTATCCTGCTCAATTCAAGGAGCGGGAAGTTTCCGCACGGGCTCGCCAACTCCAGCGGTCTGGTGGGCAAGTACCTGACCGACACCACCGGCACCGATGTGGCCGGGTTCATTCCCAAGCTGATGAACGGCCACTCCCACAACGAGGACGGCGTGGGCGGCGGCCATCTTTACTGTCCCTGGTGGCTGGACAACAGCAAGCTCGATTTCCCCCGTGGTTATCACATCGAGCTCTGGGGTGGGCGCGGCATGCCGTCCTATGGATTCATGTGGGGCATCGACAAGTATCCGGACTTTGGCGGTTACGGCAAGGCACTCAAGGATTCCTATCGCCGGCTCTACGGCACGACCGTGGGCTTCTCCGGCCGCGGCGAGATGATTCCCAATGAAGATTCGTACTGCGAGATCGATCCCGAGGTGAAGGACCAGTGGGGGATTCCCGCGCTGCGCTTCCACTGGAAGTGGACTGACCACGAGTACAAGCAGGTGAAGCACATGCAGGAAACCTTCCGTGCCCTGGTGGACGCCATGGGCGGCACGGTGTTCTCCGAGATGCCCACGAAGGCAGAGGGCTACGGCATTTCCAGCGGAGGGAGCATCATCCACGAGCTGGGTGGCGCGCGGATGGGCAAGGATCGCTCGAGGTCAGTCGTGAACGAGTGGAACCAGGCCCACGATGTGAAAAATCTCTTCGTGGCGGACGGTGCGCCGTTCGTGTCCCAGGCCGACAAGAACCCGACCTGGACTATCCTGGCGCTGGCGTGGCGCACCGCTGACCACATTGCTGAGCTGCGAAAGGCGGGCACCGTATGAGCAACCTGTCCCGTCGGGAGATGGTGGGCCTCCTGGGCCTTGCCACCACGGCGACTGCGTTCGGCTGCAAGGCCGGCGACGTCCAGCGCGCCGCCGAGCAGGTGGCGAATGCCACCGGTGAGTATCATCCTGGGTTCTTTACGCCGGAAGAATGGAAGACGGTCAACACCCTGGTGGACATCATCATCCCGAAGGATGACCGCTCCGGCAGCGCCACCGATGCCGGCGTGCCCCAGTTCATGGATTTCATGATGCAGGAGAATCCTGGCAGCCAGCAGCGGATGCGGCTGGGGCTCGCCTGGCTGAATCGCGAGTCGCATGCGCGCTTCCAGGCGCCCTTCTCCAGCGCCACGCCCGAGCAGCAGCTGGCACTGGTGGACGAGATCGCCTGGCCTGACAAGACCCGGGGCAATGAAATGCTCAAGGAGCCCACCAGCTTCTTCTCCAACTTCCGCAACCTCACCGCCAGCGGATTCTGGTCCAGCCGCATGGGCGTCGAGGACATCGGCTACAAGGGGAACGTCTACCGGCAGAGCTGGGACGGGTGCCCGGAGCCGCAGTTGGAGAAGCTGGGTTTGAAGGCGTAGAGCTTGAGGCTGTTGGCTATTGGCTGTTGGCTATTGGCCGCTCACCACAGGCTTCTAGGACGAGCAGCCAGTAGCCAACAGCCAGTAGCCAGCAGCCAGCAGCCAACAGCCAACAGCCAACAGCCATAAACCATCTCACCCACTCACCATGACTCCCCTCGGCATCGGCTTCATCGGCAGCGGCTTCAACGCCCAGTTCCATATCCGTTCCTGGACCGGCGTGCGTGACGCCGACGTGCGGGGTGTCTGGAGCCCCAACCAGGACCATGCGGCCGCCACGGCGCGCTACGCCCGGAAGCTGGACGTCGGCCGCGCCAGGGCCTATCGCTCCATCGCCGAGATGGTGGCCGACCCTGCCATCAACGCCATCTGGATCTGCGGCCCCAACCAGGCGCGCATCGAGAACGTGGAAGAGATCGTGGACACGATCGCGCGCGGGAAGGGTGAGCTCGCGGGACTTGCCTGCGAGAAGCCACTGGCCCGGAATGTGGCCGAGGCGCTCGAAGTCACCAAACTGGTGAAGCGCGTGGGCCTCAAGACCGGCTACCTCGAGAACCAGCTCTTCGCTCCCCAGGTGGAAACCGGACGCAACCTCCTGTGGGCCCGCGGCGCCCGGCTCACCGGCCGGCCCTACCTGGCCCGCGCCGCCGAGGAGCACAGCGGGCCCCACATGCCCTGGTTCTGGCAGGGGAAACTGCAGGGCGGCGGGGTGCTCAACGACATGATGTGCCATTCGGCGCTGGTCGTGCGGCACCTGCTCACCCGGCCGGGCGAGTCCTACGACACCGTCCGGCCGGTCAGCATCTCCGCCCGCATTGCCAGCCTCAAGTGGTCACGGCCGGAATACGCCCGGAAGCTCCGCCGCACCATGGGGAAGGCGGTGGACTACCGCCGCCGTCCTTCGGAGGACTTTGCCAGCGTCAGCATCGAATTCGAGACCAGCGACGGCCACACGGTGCTGGGCGAGGCTACCACCTCCTGGAGCTTCGTGGGGGCCGGTCTCCGGCTCTCGGCCGAGCTGCTGGGCCCGGAATACTCCATGGCCTGGAACACCCTCGACACCGGGCTCAAGCTCTTTTTCAGCCGGGAAGTGACCGGGAAGGCGGGCGAGGACCTGGTCGAGAAGCAGAACGCGGAGACCGGCCTCATGCCCGTGGTGGCCGACGAGGCCGTCGCGTATGGCTATGAGGCCGAGAACCGGCACTTTGTCCGGGCCTTCCTCGGCAAGGAGGAGCCCCGGCTCACGTTCAACGACGGGCTGGATGTCGTGCGTATACTCATGGCTGCCTACATGAGCGCGGAGAAGGGCGCCACCCTCCAGTTCCCCCCGCGCGGGCTCGACCGGTTCCAGCCGGCCGTGGCCCGCGGC
>CBINCZ010000323.1:0-3647 GCA_966249295.1 uncultured Gemmatimonadales bacterium | reverse complement strand
CCTGACCGAATCCCCAGATGGCTCGCCACGCGAATGCGCTTGAAGTTGGAATCCTTCGTCACGTCCGGCAGCCAGAGAGGTTCGCCGCTCGCCATGATCCGGCCCGGCAGCCCAACTCCCAACCTGACCTCAAAATCCCCCGCGCGCCGGCCCGCTGCATGCCCGGCCATCCAGTGGGGGCGCCCGCCGGCCCCCCCCTACACGGGCCTGGATGGATCGGGGCGCGATGGCGGCGTCGCCTCGCTCCCGTCATCTCCGCCGGTACCGCACCACGTTATCGAACCCGACGTCATCAGTCTCAATGCCGTACAGATGGTCCCGGGTGACGACACTGAGCCGCACATTCTGGGGCAGGCGCCAGACCCGGTCGCTGCGGCCATCGGGAGCGATCTCATGCCAGAGGAACCCGTGCGAAACGTCCCGGAGCTGGACCCAGACGCTGCCGTCGTCCGCGGCGACGACCCATTCCAGTGACTGGAAGTACTTCGGTATCCGCATTTCCTGCCAGCGCCGCCGCATGTCGGGGCGCTGCTCGCCCTCCAGCCGCCGTTGGCGGATCGAGTCGGCCTGGCGATCGGAGATGGGCAACGGCGTGACGGCAATGGGGGTCGTAAAGACGGTGTCGCCGGTGGGAGTGAGCGACGTTACGTCAGCTTCCTGATGGTCTTCCACGTCGCGAATGTGTACGTACGCCAGATGCTTTCCGTCAGGGCTGGCTCCCCACACCCACGTCTGGCAGGTCGGAGTGCCGATCCACATGCCGTGTAGGCGCTCAAAGCATCCAGCTCCGAACTCCGGCCACTCCGCGACGACGTGTTCCAGCGTGCCGTCAGGAGCAATCTCGACGACAACCGTGCCGGTGGACGAGGAGAGCCGTGAGGCCCAGTCCTTCGCTGGCCCCAAACGGGCAATGGACGAGATCACCAGCATGTGGCCACCCGCTTGCACGGCAATGACCATGGGGAGAATCAGCCGGACGCCGCTGCTTGCGGTACCGGTGAGCTGGACCTGGTCGCTCCGGTCCAGATGGTCCGGCATTGAGAAGTAGGTGATACGGCGAGCATCGATGTCGTACTGCCAGAACTCTCCGGCCACCCAGCCCCGAAGGGTCGAGATTCTCCGGAACTCGCCAGGTCCATCACCCGTCCGCCCGAACTGCGTGATGCGCTTCCCGTTCTTGTCATACACCAGAAAGCGGCCGTCATCCGGCTGGCTGACAATAATCTGTCCTTCCGGGTCAACCGTCAGGGCAGTGATCCATGTGAGATCTTCCGCTTCGGCCGAGATCCGGAGGTCTTCCCGTGGTGTGTCCACGTGCATTTGCTGTGCGCTGGCGGTCGATACTCCGCATATCAGCAGGAGTAATGACGCAGCCATCCAGCCCATCTCGCCCATCCTGCCCATCCTGCCCATCCTGCCCATCCTGCCCATCCTGCCTTCACCGCCCTTTCCGTATCCCCAGCACCTGCACCTGCTCGATGCCGAGGCTGTCAGCGCGCACACCGATGATATCGTTGCTGCCGATCTCCGAGACCGTGAAATGAGCCGGTGTTACGGTCTTGGCGAGGAGGCGGCCCTCCGGGTCGAAGATGGTCCACGGCGTCGGCAGGGAATCCGATGTGGTGAAGCTGCTCACCCAGAGATTCGAGTCGACGTCCACCGCCAGTGCGCTGAAGGCGGGAAAGTGATCGGGGAACGGGAGGTCTTCGTACGAGGCCGCAATACGCGCCCGATCTGCGTCGTCGCGGGCGTGCGCCAGACGGGCGGCGATGAAGTCCTTGCGGGCAGTTGCGTCGATTGCAGCTGGCGACCGGTCGAGCCGGACAATACGCGCCAGCTGGCCAGCGGGATTGTAGTAGTCGACGTCGAATTGCGCAGTGCTTGCTATGTACGCTCCGCCGCCCGCCGCGATCGCCGCTATTTCGGCGGCGTACGGGATCGATCGCACCAGGAAATGCTCACCGCCGGAAACGTAGGATGACGCAGTCGTGACCAGGGCAAGCGTGTCCATCAAGTCTGATCCGGGAGCAGCCCGGACCACAGCGCTGGTGTCCTGGCGAACTCCTGTCACCGAGTTTTCCTGCGTGAACCCTTCATCGTGCTGGCCCAGGAGCGTGCCGTCTGCGAAGACATCCCTGGCAAAAAAGGACTCCAGTGTTCCAGGGCTCCGCATGCTGCGCTCGTACTTGCCATCCGGCGCAAGCACCGTCACGCGGAGATTGCCAAAATCCCAGATGAGCAACGAGTCGCCGTGGATGTGACGCATCATGCTGATGACTCGGTACTCGCCGGGCCCGGCACCCCGGCGCCCGACGGCATGGAGGAATTGGCCATGCTTGTCAAAAAACCGGATGGACGCTGACGCGTCAGCGACGATGATCGTGCTGTCAGGTCGCCGAGTGACGTCGTCAATGCCATCGAAGCGATAGGGATCGGGGCCCTCCTCTCGGCCGATGGCCAGGGTAGGAACAGAATCCACGATCCATGACGCGACCGCCGGCGTGCCCTCGTCGTGGTTCTCCACGATGGCGATACCCGCGCTGTCAGAGATGGTTGTCCGCGCGGCGGACAGCCTCGCCTCGCGACATCCAATCAACAGCAGCAGGATAAACCACCCGCCCATCCCGCCCATCCTGCCCATCATGTCCCCTCCAGCTTCTCGCATGCCTCCCCCAGCGGTATCCTCGCCACCGAGAACGCGCCATCACTGTCCTCGAGAAAGCCATAGAGCTGACAATCGTGAGTCGTCTTCGGCGTGAACATGGATGACACCCGCACCTGGGCCCGGAGCGTGCCGTCCGCGCCGAAGACCTCCCAGAGCCAGGTCGGCGGGCGCAGCTGTGTGAGCTGGTTGTAGTACCACGGGTGGTACACGTACGAGCTGTCCACCGGCTGCGCCCAGAGAGTGCCGCCAGGCATGAGGGCGATTTCCTCCAGGCTGTACTTGTGCTCGCTCCGCTGCATGCTCCCGACCATCTCGACCATCGCAGTGCCGCCTTGCAGCTGCGAGATCAGGCTCTCCGGCGGTTCCCGGTCAATCGAAGTCGGGGGTGGCGCCCACGCACGGGCAATGTGCACCCAGTGTGGTGACGCATCGGGCCGCCACCAGCGAATATCGTATTCGAGGCCGTCGCTGAAGGCGAAGCCGCTTGTCGCGGTGCCGCTCAGCAGGGCTTGCGGCGGGTACGCGTCCCTCGGCGCCAGCATGCCGCTCGGTGTCTGTGCCCAGACGTACTGCGTGAGACTCCCGACCACCGTGCCCGTGTCGCCCGAGGCCTGCTTCAGGTATAGCGTATCCGGCGGCTCGCCGGTGTGCACCAGGCGCGCGCCGACCGCCACGACCAGGGAGCCGTTCATGTTGGCGAGAAAGGGACTTTGGGCGAAATCACGGTTCACCGACCAGCTGCTGTCGGCAACGCCGCGCGGGCCGAAATGGACCATCCGGCGCGCTCTGGGGTCGAGCAGCGTGAATGCTCCGGTTGGCTCCGCGAGGAGCGCCCTCACTGAGCGATACTCACCCGGGCCATCGCCCTCCCGGCCAACTGCCTCCGTCGTGTCGGCCCCAGGCTGCATGGCGTAGACATGGCCCCGATCGCTGACCGTGATCCGGCCATCAGGTCCCACGACCAGGCCATTGGGCCGCCCCA
>CBINCZ010000322.1:0-3655 GCA_966249295.1 uncultured Gemmatimonadales bacterium | reverse complement strand
AAGTCGGACGCCACGCGCGCGGCCGCTGAACGCTGCCCGGCGGCACGGAGCAGCTGGACGTGCCGGAGATGCGCGCCCTCATCGAGCGGCAGCGCTGCGCACCAGCGCGATGTGGCATCCAGTCCATCCTGCCAGGCACCACGTCGTTCCGCATCCGCCGCGCAACGCGCGGCGACACTCGCCAGGGTGCCGCGCAAGTGCTGCCGCTCGGCTTCGAGCCAGAGCTGGAACTCCGGACCTCCCACGTCATCCGCTCCGGCCAGGAACTCCCCGCGCCAGAGCGACAACACCGATGCGTCCGTGCCCGCATCGCCTGCGGCATCGAGCTCACTTGCGTCACAGCTGATGGCACCCTCGATCACCCCAACGCCACCGTCCCGTTCGGCCAGCGCCGGACCCAGCACTTGCCGAAGCGACGCCAGCGCCTGCCGCACCGAGCGGCGGGAGCGCACTTCATCCTCCACCGGCCAGAACAGGCTGGCGAGCCGGGGACGCGAGGCGGACGAGCGGGAGCGGACCAGGAAGGCCAGCACACAGAGAAGCTTCCGGCGTCCCGGGAGCATGGGAACACCGTCAGCATGGAGGGAGAGCGGGCCCAGCGTCTGCAGGCGCAGCACTGCCAAACCCCGGCGGGAGAAAGGTTTGGCGCCAAGGCGACGGTGCCTTGGCGCTCGACCGATAACATGGGAGCCGCATGCCAGACCCGCAACTGCCGGACACGCCCCAGGCAGCCGAGGCGGCCCACGAGAGGCTGGGCTACTTCCTGCTACGCATCCGCCGCCCCGCCGGCGCACAGGCGACGGAACCAGACGGTGTCGTCGAGCGGATGGGAACCGGCGAGAAGCGTCGGTTCGCGAGCATCGCTGAACTGGTCCGGCTGATGAATGACTGGCTGAAGTGATGTGTCATACTGATTCCGATGCGTTCTGGAGGAATTCAATGCCCACACTGCGCACCCCTCGCGCATGGCGGTGGCCGCTCTTGACGGCGCTCTTGCTGTCGCTCGCGTGTTCCAGCGGTGACGAGACGGGACCGGACGACGACGGTTCGGGTGATGACAACCCGAGCGAGGTCTGTGCCCAGCTGGGGTTTGGCTCGCACCGAAGCCTGTTCCAGGCCGTCAACGACAGTCTCTCCACCGTCGAGGAAGACGATGACGATGCCACGCTCAGCCGGACAGTCACGCTGGGTACGTCGCACAGCACCGGATCCGTGGGCCTCCGCGCGACCAGCTTTTCGATCGCTGCCGGTGCAGGCCCCGACTTCGCCGGCGAGGCGACGGCCATCATCACCGACTCGGTGGTGATCGTTCCGGAGGACGAGGCGCTGAGCGGGCAGGTCGTGCGGTTCGATGCCACCGTCGTCGTGACCGCGGAGTCCGAGGTGAACGGCAGCGATGCGGAGGCAGACTGGAGCATGATGATCGGCCCCAATTCGACGGGCTTCAGCGGGTCCAAGTCGGTTGCACTGGGACCGCTCGGGGATCCGGCCGGCGGCACGTACAGCGGAGAGATGGAGGGCATCCTCGGCAAGACCGGCGGGGCGCAGGTCTACCTGTGGTTGGACGTGCGGGCACTCACCAACGAACAGGGAGCGGATCCTGATGGGACCGGAACCGCGCACATCGAGCTGACCACCTCCGCCAAACTGCAGAATTTCCGGAATGGGACTGGGCAGCTCATCGACGTTCGCGCTGTCTGCTCGCGCAGTGGCGAGAACTGGCTGGTGGCACCATGAACCGGCAAGTCGGCGGCCTCTGGCCAACGGTGCTGCTACTGCTGGCGAGCTGCGGCGGGGGTGATGGTCCGCCCACCGGACCGGGTGGCGGCGACGGTAGCCTCACGCTCGACGCAGACCACGCAGTGAGCGACCTGGTGGGGCCGCAGGGCGACACGCTGCGCACCACGGCCGGCGGCCACAATTTCACCCTGATCGTTCCGCCGGGGGCGCTGCAGGCGTCCGTCACCATTACCATGACACCCATCGCTTCCTGGAACGATCTCCCCCTGAGCGGTGGACTCGCCGCCGGCGTCAGCTTCGAGCCGGCCGGGCTGCAGTTCGTGGTGCCGGCCCTGCTTACCGTCTCGAACATGCCCGGTGCGCCGAGCGGAATGCGGTTGTCTGCCGTCACGTTCGAGGCCGATGGGGACTCTCTGGCCCTGAGGCCGGTGCTCGGCACCGCGTCGGTGCCCAGCATCCTGGTCTCCCACTTCAGCGGCGGCTCGTTCGGCTTCGGCACCCTGGCAGATCTCGAGAGAATCAGCATCGCAAGCCCTGCGGCGGCACTGTCCGAGGACTCGCTCGCTCTCTTGGCCTCGCCGGAAACACCCGCCGATTCCGGGGCGATCGTCGACCTGCTCACTGCCTGGTTCGACAGCGTCGTCCTGCCGGGCATCTCGGCGGCCGCCAACGATGCCGGACTGCTCGCGGCAGTCCGGGACTATGGATTGTGGGTTGAGACCGCCCAGGCTCTCCTGACCGGCAACATTCCACTCAGCCCGATCGGCGCCCAGCTGCCACGAGCACCAGACAAACTGCGCGTCTCGTGGGAACGGGCTCGCGAAGCGATGGCCCCACAGCTTCGCGACGCCATCGCCGGCAACAACAGCACCTGCCGGACAGATCACAGCGTCCAGGCGCTCTACAACGTCTTCTTCTGGCAGGGCATGGCCCACATCGTCAACCTCGAAATCGAGACCGCCGACCAGCAACTGGACCTTGCCAGTGTGGTGTCGAATCTCTGCGCCCGCATCGTGGCCGACAGCGTGGGACTGCCCGATCCGCTGCCACTGGGCGCCGATGAGTCGCTCGATCTCGCCTGGGGACTGCTGATTGGAGAAACCCCACCCGTGGTGCCGGCCGATTTCCAGGTAACGGTCACCGCCAATGGCGCGACGGTACAGCATCCCACCGGCTTCACCGGCCCCGACCCGCTGGGTGGCCCCATCACCCGGGGCTTCTATACCACCGTGGTGCGGGCCGAGGCAGCCGGGGCGAGCTTCACTGGCACGGCCTGTTTCGCGCCGTCGGACACAACCGTCGTCGAAGCGTTCTGCGGTGCTACCACTATCGACCGTGGCGCCAGCGGGCCACCCCCAGGCGTGCGGCCCTACCTCATCCAGGTCTATCTGCTGGCGGGAGCGACGGAGGCGGAAACCGCCGTCGATGCGCTGCCGGTGCACCTGGCCGCCGGCGCGACGGACTTCACTGGCGCATGGTCGGGCGATCAGCTTACGTGGGCCGGGTCGATGACCGGCGCCGCGGGTCGGGGAGCCGCGTACCTGACGATCCGGATGATCCCCGACCGTCGCATGTCGATCACGGTTGCGGCGCTGTCAGACTGGATGCCATCCGAAGCTGACGGCGGTACGACTGTGGCTCAGGTACAACGGTGGAGCGACAGTCTTGTCCTTGTATCAACGACCCAGAAAAGAGACGGCAGCATCGAAGGCAGTTTTCCGCCGGTGAGCATGGATGTGGAAGCTGGCGACACGGTCCAGCTTTCCCTCCAGTGCCTTGTAGTGGGCGACGAGGTCGGCCACGGCCATGAGTTCGGCACCGGACTCTGTGCGACCGCCACGTTCAGCGATCCGCGGTAGCAGGGCGGGCGGGACGGGCGGGATTGGATGGGCAGGATGGGCAGGATGGGCAGGAT
>CBINCZ010000321.1:0-3655 GCA_966249295.1 uncultured Gemmatimonadales bacterium | reverse complement strand
GCTCCGCCCCGATGCCGCGGTGGAAGGCGAGCGCCGTGGCGATGGCGTTGTGGTTGGCCGCAGGGTGAGTCCCGATCTCCTCGTACTTGCGAACGTTTTCGTCCATCGTCGCCGGCGTCGCCATGAGCGGCCAGATGGACTTCTGCTTTTCCTTCCGCACATACAGGAACCCGGTGCCGATCGGCGCCAGCAGCCACTTGTGGAGGCTGGTGCCGTAGTAGTCGCACCCCAGGTCATCGCGCTTGAAGGGGAAATGGGCAAAGGCGTGGGCGCCGTCCACGAACACCTGGATCCCCCTGGGGCGCGCCATGTCCACGATCTCGCGCACCGGCATGATCTGGCCGCTGAGGTTGGTGATGTGGGTGACGCCGATGACCTTCGTTCGGGGTGTCACGGCCTTGGCGAACTGCTCGACGATGTACTCCTTGGACGGCGGCGGCAGCATGAAGGAGATTTCCTTCACCACGATGCCGTGGCGCCGGACCCGCTGGTCCCAGGTGGTGAGCATGCGGGGGTAATTCTGGTTGGTGACCACCACCTCATCGCCCGCCTTCAGGTCGATCCCCTGGATCAGCGTCTCCAGCGATTCGGAGGCATTCCGGGTGATGGCCATCTCCTCGGGATCACAGCCGAACTCCTCCGCCAGCCCGGCACGCACCGTCTCGATCCTCGGCTCGAGGATCCGCCACATGTGCTCGGCCGGGATCTCGTTGCAGAACCGGAGGTCGCGGATCATCTGCTCCAGCACGTGGGTCGGTGACGGGCAGACGCCGCCGTTGTTCAGGTTGACGATGCTGCGGTCGAGGTCGAAGGCGCGCTGGATGGTGCTCCAGTAGGTCTCGTCGTCGGCGAGCGCCGAGGGAGCGCGCTCACCCGCGATGGCCCAGCTCTCCCGCAGCCGCTGTACTGCACGGGAGTGGAACACCGGCATCGCCGCCGCGGCTCCGGACATGGACGCGAGAAAGGACCGACGTGAGGAATACATGAATTACTACGGGTCCGTGGACGGGGGTATGGGAGAATATAGGCGCGGGACTCGGGACGCGAGACGCGGGAGGCCAGCCGCAGGACGCGGGACGCTTGGCGCTCGACGCCAGACGCCTTGCGAGTCCCGCGCCTCGCGTCCCGCGTCTATCTTTCCTGCATGCCCATCATCTGGCGCACGGCCCTCCTGCTGGTCCTCTCCAACATCTTCATGACCTTTGCCTGGTACGCCCATCTCCGGAACCTGGGCGACCGGCCATGGTGGATTGCAGCACTGCTGAGCTGGGGGGTCGCACTGTTCGAGTACCTGCTCCAGGTGCCGGCTAACCGGATCGGCTACTCGGTGCTGTCGCTGGCGCAGCTCAAGATCCTGCAGGAGGTCATTACCCTCTCGGTCTTCGTGCCCTTTGCCGTGCTGTACATGCGCCAGCCGATCAAGCTGGATTTCCTCTGGGCCGGGATCTGCCTGCTGGGCGCGGTCTACTTCGTGTTCCGGGGAGGACTGGGACGGTGAGACAGGCATTGATCGGCTCCCTGCTCGTCCTGGCATGCGCTGCCTGTGACTCAGGACGCGGGACGCGGGACGCGGCGCAAAGCGCCCAGCGCTCAGCGCTCAGCGACTTCACTTTCCAGCCCGGCGTCTCCTTCGGCGCCCTCACGGCCGACGGTTCGGAACAGGACCTGGTCGCTGCGTACGGTGCCGCTGCCGTGCAGCCGGAGGACGTATCGCTCGGCGAGGGGGAGTCAGAGCCGGGCACCGTGGTCTTTCCCGATGATCCCCTCCGGCGTTTCGAGGTGGCGTGGGGCGACACGCTGCAGCGGCGGGCACCGAGCTTCGTCCTGCTCACCGGCGATACGACGCTCTGGCACGGGCGGGGCGGGCTCACGCTGGGGATCTCACTGGCGCAGCTCGAGGCACTCAACGGCAAGGCGTTCGGCATGGCGGGGTACGGCTGGGATTACGGCGGCTCGGTGCTGTCCTGGAAGGACGGCCAGCTGGCGGATCTCGAGGGACGGGTGGCGGTGGCGCTTGCTCCCCGGGACGCCAACCCCGACTTGTCGCACGTACTGGGCGACGGCGAGTTCATGTCGTCCGACTCCGCGCTGCAGCGCCTGCAGCCACGGGTGAATCGCCTGGTCGTGCGCTTCGAGTAATGGTCAACCCCGGCGCGTCGCTCCTGGTGTCCTGGAAGCGGCTTCAGCACTTTCCCGGCGGCGCCTGGCTTTTCAGCAAGCTGGTGAATCGGCTGGTGCCGTACACCGGCTCAATCTCCCCGCGCGTTCGGGCCCTGGAACCCGGTCACGCCGTGGTGATGCTGCGTGACCACCGCGCCGTCCGCAATCATCTCCAGTCCATCCATGCAGTCGCCCTCATCAACCTCGGCGAGTTCGTCAGCGGACTCGCCATGCTCACCGCGCTCGCGGACGGCCAGCGCGGCATCGTGACCTCGCTCGCCGCCGACTACGCCAAGAAGGCGCGCGGCGAGCTGGTGGCGGAGTCGCGCGTCCCGCCGGGCGCGGCGGTCATGCAGCCGGTGGACCGCGACGCCGAGGCCGAGATCCGCGATGCGTCCGGGGACGTCGTGGCCATCATACGGGCGCGCTGGCGCATCTCGCCGGTCGGTGCATGACCAGGCGGGAGACTGCGCTCACGCATCACGCCGGCATCGAGATCCCGCTCATCTGCGGCGCCATGTATCCCTGCAGCAATCCGGAGCTGGTCGCGGCGGTGAGCGAGGCCGGCGGCATCGGCATCGTCCAGCCGGTGTCGCTCACCTTCGTGCACGGCCATGATTTCCGGGAAGGACTGCGATACATCCGGCGCATGACCACGAAGCCTGTCGGGATGAACGCGCTGATCGAGCAGTCATCCCGCGCCTACCACGAACGAATGTCCCGCTGGATCGATATCGCACTGGAAGAGGGGATCCGGTTCTTCGTCACGTCGCTCGGCAACCCGCGCTGGGTGGCGGAGCGGGTCCACGCGGCCGGCGGCGTGGTCTATCACGATGCCACGGAATACAAGTGGGCCGCGAAAGGGCGCGATGCCGGCGTGGACGGCCTGATTGGCGTCAACCGCCTCGCGGGCGGCCATCCGGGTACCCGCACCCCGGAGGCGCTGATCGAGGAACTCGCCCCGCTGGGGCTCCCGGTCGTCTGCGCCGGCGGCGTCGGAAGCCCTGCATGTTTTGCTGCCATGATGAGGCTCGGCTATGCCGGCGTCCAGATGGGCACCCGATTCATCGCAACGACCGAGTGCAAGGCGAGCGAGCCCTACAAGCGCGCCATTCTCGACGCGGATGCGGACGACATCGTGCTCACCGAACGGTTGACCGGCGTTCCGGTCGCCGTGATCCGGACGCCGTTTGTCGAGCGCATGGGCACGCGCGCCGGGGCGCTGGCGCGCTGGATGCTCCGCCACCGGCGCACCAAGCGCCTCATGCGCAGCATCTACGCCCTGAGGTCGCTCTGGCAGCTCAAGCGGGCATCACTCGACGAGACCGGCGAGCGGGACTACTGGCAGGCGGGACGGAGTGTGGAGGAGATAGATGAAATTCTGCCGGCCGGCCAGATTGTGCGTGCCTGTGGTGAGGCGTAATTTGGTCAACGGTCGACGGTCGACGGTCGACGGTCGACGGTCGACGGTCAACGGTCGACGGTCAACGGTCGA
>CBINCZ010000320.1:0-3662 GCA_966249295.1 uncultured Gemmatimonadales bacterium | reverse complement strand
GCGATGGATGGGCTCACGTTCCTCCGGCGATACCGCGCCGAGGGTGGCGGCGCCATCCTCATCATGATGAGCGCATTCGGCGGCGAGGATGCCGCCATCGAGGCCATGCGCGAAGGGGCCTACGATTATCTCACCAAGCCCTTCCGGCCCGACGAAGTGCTGCTCACCGTGCGCAAGGCGGTGGAGCGCGAAGGGCTGCTTCGCGAGGTCGAGAGCCTGCGGGCCACCATCGGCGCCGAGCCGGTGAAGACCGAAGTCGTGGCCGAGAGCAAGGCCATGCGCAACCTGCTCGAGCTCGCGTCTCGCGTCGCTGCACACAACACCACCGTGCTCATCACTGGCGAGAGCGGCACCGGCAAGGAAGTCCTGGCCCGTGCCATCCACCGGATGAGCCCACGGCGTGACGAAGTCTTCACCGCCGTGAATTGTGCCGCCATTCCGGAGTCGCTGCTGGAAAGCGAACTCTTCGGTCACATGAAGGGCGCCTTCACCGGCGCCACGCAGGACCGGGTCGGGCTCTTCGAGGCGTCGCACGGCGGCACCCTGCTGCTCGACGAAATCGGCGACATGCCGCAGGGGCTGCAGGCCAAGTTGCTGCGGGTGCTTGAGGAAGGGGAAGTGCGGCGGCTCGGGTCCCGTGACTCGCGCCCTGTGGACGTTCGGCTCATAGCCGCCACGGCCCAGCCGCTCGATGTCATGGTGGGTCGGGGAGAGTTCCGGGAGGATCTCTACTACCGCCTGAATGTGGTCCAGCTCCGCATTCCCGCGTTGCGGGAGCGCCCGGAAGACATCGCCGCGCTGGTCACGCACTATGTCCGGCAGGCAGCAGAACGCATGGGGCATTCGATCAGCATCACGCCGGGCGCGCTGGTGGCGCTGACCGAGCATCCCTGGCCCGGCAACGTGCGTGAACTGCGCAACGCGGTCGAGCGCGCGGCCGTGCTCAGCTCCGGCGGCCGCCTGGACCTCGATGCCTTCCAGTTGCAGGACGCGCACGGCGGCAAGCCCACGAACGGAAACGGGCATGCGTACGGCAACGGCAATGGCAACGGCAACGGCGCGGCTGCGCTGAACGGGACCTATCAGCTCAAGCCCCAGGTGGAGCAGTTGGAGCGGATGGGCATCCGCCGGGCGCTGGACGCCGCCGGCGGCAACCGCCGCGACGCCGCTCGGCTCCTGGGCGTGAGTCTCAGGACGCTGTTCTACAAGTTGAGAAGGTACCAGCTGGAGTAGGCGGGAAGGCGGGAAGACGGGAAGGCGGGACGATCTGGAGGACCGATTTCTTCCCGTCTTCCCATCTTCCCGCCTTCCCGTCTTGCACCAACTGCCGTTTCTTGCACCGCACCCAATTGCACCCTCCCTCGTAAGTCCTTGTCCCGCAACGCGTCGAGCAGTGGTACGACGCGTGCTGGAGTCCACGGCTGACAGTCGTACGGCCTCACCCGATCCGGCGGGCAGACGCATGCGTCGAAATGGTTTCACCCTCATTGAAATGGTGATCGTGATCGTGGTCATGGGTCTGATCTTGGCGATCGCCATGCCCAAGCTCACCAACTGGTCCAGCGGCGCCTCGGCCCGCGCGGCCCGGACGGCAGCCACGTCGCTGCTTGCCAAGGCGCGCGCGTCGGCCATCCAGAACAACCGGCCGACCAGGGCCGAGTTCAACGGCACCAATGGCGCAGTGGTGGTGGTCGGTACCACCGACACCCTGGCAAAGGCACAGCTTGGCGCCGAGTACGGCGTCAGCATGAGCCCCTCGAGCTGGTCGGTGACCTACGATCCGCGGGGTATCGGCACCCTTCAGGATCCGATCACAGCGACGTTTACCAAGTCAGGCAAGTCGTCGAGCCTGACCGTGTCGGGTTACGGGAGGGTCGCACAGTGAAGAATCGTTCCGGCTTCACCCTGATCGAGGTCATGGTGGCCATCATTATCCTGAGTGTCGGCGTGCTCGGGCTGATCAGCACGTCCGCCCTGGTGACCCGCATGATCAGCCGAGGCAACATCACCACCAAGGCCACCCAGCTCGCCCAGACCCGCCTGGAAATTCTCCGGCAGCAGGCGCTGTCGAGCACGCCCAGCTGCTCCACGCTTGGCTCGAGCGGCACCGCCACCGGCCCAAGCAACATGAGCGAGGCCTGGACCGTGACCACGCCGGCGGCAAGCACCAGCCTGCGGGAGCTGAGCGTGACGGTGACCTACCCGATTTCCAGCGGAACGCGGACCGCTACCCTCACTACCCAGATCCGGTGCCCATGACCATGCCCAACCTGCGGAAGCGGCACGGCTTCACGATGATCGAACTTCTCATCGTCCTTGTGCTGATGGGGGTGATTGCGGCGGCAATGGTGCGGGGATTGACCAACGCCTCCCGCGTCAACCAGGCCCAGGCCGAGCGGTCCGACATGCAGTCGAACCTGCGTGCCGGCGCCGGATTCCTGCCGGCGGAGTTCCGGGAAATCGCCAATGACCCGACGAACAGTGACCTGCTCGCCATCTCCAAGGACAGCGTCACCTACAACGCCATGCGGAATTTCGGCCTGGCGTGCAACGTGTCGTCCAACACGATCACGGTGCGCAACAGCAGCATGTTCGGCGTATCGAGCCTGGACGCCTACTCCAATATCCTGCTCTATCAGGAGCAGGAAGACACCATGACGACCGACGACACGTGGCGGGCGTTCACTTACAACAACCCGACCAACACCACCTGTCCTGACGGTGCCGCTGCCACTCGGGTGTCCATCCTGGGCGGCTTGACCATCAATACCGACAGCATCCAGCTGGATGCACCGGTCCGGACCTTCGAGAAGGTGACCGTCAAGGTGTACGAGGCCGACGGCAAGTGGTGGCTCGGCATGTCCACCGATGACGGTGCGGTCCAGCCGGTGCTGGGCCCGCTCTCGGCGGCCGACAGTACGTTTGGCTTCCGCACGGCGAACGGCTCCGCCACGAATACGCTGTCACAGGTCCGGGTGATCGAGGCCACGTTGCACGGCCAGACCACGAATGCAATCTCGAAATCGGGCTATGACACCCGACAGCTCGCGACTGACAGCATACGGCTCCGCACTCGGCTGCGGAACGCTCCCTGACCAAGAGGCACCACGATGCGATACGCACCGGACTTGAGGAACGAACGTGGCATGGCGCTGGCGCTGGCTGTCTTTGCGCTGGTGGTGATCGGCGCAATTGTCGCCGGGTCAGTCTTTGCCGGCCGGCTGGAGCAGCGGGGTGGGCAGAACACCGTCTTCGCGGCACAGGCCTTTGAGGCCGCCGACGCGGGTCTCGGCGCCACCATCGAGACCTGGGACGCGAGCTACAATTCGCTTGGCGTGGGCGACAGCATGTCGCTGGGCGAGACCTCGCTGGGCGGGAACGTCTCCAACACCGTGGAGCTGACCCGCATCAATGACGTGAGCTTCCTGGTTCGCTCCACCGGCCAGCGCACGGATCCCTCAGGCAATGTCCTGGCCGAGCGGACGGTTGCTACCATGGCCAAGCTCATCCTGACCAGCATCCCGATGCGCGCCGCGCTGGTGGCCCGAGGCGACCTCACGGTGAAGGGCACCGCGGACCTGTACGGTGACAACAGCGACCCGCCGGGATGGGCCACGTCGTCGGCGACGCGCGATGCCTGTCCCTACGACCCCACCTCCAGG
>CBINCZ010000319.1:0-3663 GCA_966249295.1 uncultured Gemmatimonadales bacterium | reverse complement strand
GACGCAGCAGACGAGACCCGCTACCAGACAGTGTACGCCGAGCGCGAAGCCAGCGTCGCCGCACCCACGGCGGGCCTCCACTTCACCGATGATCACCTGGCTACGCTCGCCGCGCGCGGTGTGACGCTGAGTCGGCTCGAGCTCGAAGTAGGCCCCGGCACCTTCAAGCCGGTGGAGACCGAGCAGCCGGCCGAGCATCCGATGCATGAGGAGCAATTCAATGTGCCGGATCAGGCAGCTGCGGAGATCAACGCCGCGCGAGGCCAGGACGCCAAGGTGTGGGCGGTGGGCACGACCGTGGTCCGCGCGCTGGAAAGTTCCGTGACTGAAGCGGGCGAGCTGCAGCCGGGCCCGGGCGCCACGCGGCTGCTCATCACTCCCGGCTACCGCTTCCGCCTGGTGGACCGGCTGCTCACCAACTTTCACCTGCCCCGTTCCACTCTGCTCATGCTGGTGGCCGCCTTTGCGGGTTATGACCTCATGATGGCCGCGTACCGGCACGCCGTTGAGCAGCGCTATCGCTTCTATTCCTACGGCGATGCGATGCTGATCCTGTGAGCGCGTTCCAGTTCACGCTCGAACGGTGCGACGGCGTGGCCCGCGCGGGGACGCTCACCCTGCCGCATGGCAGCGTCCACACGCCGGCCTTCATGCCGGTCGGCACCCACGGCACGGTGCGCGGGCTCCATCCCGATGAAGTGCGGGCGGCGGGCGCCGAGATCATCCTGGGCAACACCTACCACCTGCACCTGCGGCCGGGCGAGGACGTCATTGCTGCGCTGGGCGGGCTCCAGCGCTTCACCCACTGGAACGGCCCGATGCTCACCGACTCGGGCGGGTTCCAGGTGTTTTCACTGGAGACGTTGCGCACCATTTCCGAGGAAGGTGTCGCGTTCCAGAGCCACGTGGACGGCTCGTATCGCACCATCACACCCGAGCGCTCCATGGAAATCCAGTGGGCCCTCGGCGCCGACATCGCGATGCAGTTCGACCACGTGGTCCCGGGCCAGGCGGACCACGACCTGGCGCGGGAAGGAATGGAGCGGAGCCTGCGCTGGCTGGCTCGCGGCGCGGCGCATCATGCCCAGCTCGCGTCCGGGGCCGGCGAGCCCCGCCAGACCCTCTGGCCCATCATCCAGGGTGGCACCCATGCCGACCTCCGGGCCGCGTCGCTGCGGGGCATCCTGGGCCAGGGCGACTGGACCGGCATCGCCATCGGAGGGCTGTCGGTGGGCGAGCCCAAGCCGGTGATGCGGCGCGTGCTGGAGGACCTCGAGCCGTCGCTGCCGCGGAGCACGCCCCGTTATCTTATGGGCGTCGGCTTTCCCGCCGATCTCATCGAGGGTATTGCGCGCGGCGTGGACCTGTTCGACTGTGTCGCCGCCACGCGCAACGGGCGGCATGGCACGGCATGGACCTCGGCGGGCCGGGTCAATGTGCGGGCCGCGGCCCACCGGCTCAGCGATGCACCGCTCGACGCCGAATGCGATTGTGAGACCTGTCGCACCGTCTCGCGGGCGTACCTGCGGCACCTGTTCATCGGCGGCGAGATCCTGGGCCTCCGGCTGGTGTCGCTGCACAACATCCGCTTCCTGATCCGGCTCGCGGAACAGGCACGGGCTCACATTCTTGATGGCACCTTCGGGAGCTGGAGCGAAGCCTGGCTCGGGCGCCATCACCAACGGGGAACCACGTGACGCACTTCCTGCTCCTTGCATTGCAGCAGCCGGCGGGCGGCAGCGGCGGCGGGCTCATGATGCTGCTGCTGCAGGTGGTGGCCATCGGCGCCATCTTCTATTTCCTGATCCTCCGCCCCCAGGGCAAGGCACGGAAGGAGCACGCGGCGCTGCTGGCGCAGCTCAAGCGGAACGACGAGGTCATGACCGCCGGCGGCATCGTCGGCAAGGTGAAGGAGATCAAGGACGTGGAATCGAACGGCGTGACCGAATCGCTGGTCACCATCGAATCCGGCACCTCGCAGCTGATCGTCGAGCGATCCCGCATCGTTCGCATCGGGGGCCCCACGCCGGGGCGGCGCTGATGGCACTGCTCAAGCTGCACCTGCTCGGCTCGCCGGTGCTCCGCCAGCGGAGCGACGAGGTTCCCGAGATCACGGACGAGATCCGGGAGTTCATCGCCGACATGTTCGCCACCATGGACGCGGCCAAGGGCGTGGGCCTCGCCGCCAACCAGGTGGGCGTGGACCGGCGGGTCGCGGTGGTGGACGCGGACGGCACCCGCATCGCGCTGGTCAACCCACGAATCGTCGAGAGCGAAGGCAAGGCAACCCAGGAAGAGGGATGCCTCTCCATTCCCGACATCTTCGCCGATGTTACCCGTCCCGCGGCCGTGACGCTCGAAGCACTGGATGCCGAAGGCCAGCCGTATCGCCTCGAGGCCACCGGTTTGCTGGCTCGCGCCATCCAGCATGAGATTGATCACCTTGATGGCATTCTCTTCCTTGACCACCTCGGCCCGATGAAGCGGCGGATGCTCCTCTCCCGCTGGAAGAAGCATCACCAGGACGATGCGTCGTACATCAAGGAGGTGGCGGCCGAAGCGTCCGCCCGGGAGTAATGCGAATCATCTTCTTCGGGACGCCCGACTTTGCCGACGCGTCCCTCCGGGCCCTGCTTCGCGCCGGCCATGACGTCGTCGGCGTGGTGACCCAGCCGGATCGTCCGCAGGGTCGTTCCCGCAGTGCGCTGATCCCTCCGCCGGTCAAGATCACCGCGCTCGATGCGCGCCTGCCCGTGCTGCAGCCCGAGCGCCCCGTTGGCGACCTGTTCCTCGCCGCGCTCCGCCGCCTGGAGCCCGACCTTGGCGTGGTCGTGGCCTACGGCCACATCCTGCGCCGGGAGGTGCTGGCGCTGCCCCGCCTCGGCATGATCAACGTGCATGCGTCACTGCTGCCCAGGCTGCGCGGGGCCGCGCCAATCCAGTGGGCCATTGCCAATGGCGAGGCCGAGACCGGCGTGAGCATCATGCGGATGGACGCGGGCATGGATTCGGGCCCCGTGTACCTCCGGGTGCCCACGCCGGTGGCCACCGATGACACCGGCGGCACCCTTACCGCGCGGCTCGCCGAGCTCGGGACCCGGGCGCTGCTCGAGACGCTCAACGACCTCGTACGCGGGCAGGCGGTGCCGGAGCCGCAGGATGAAGCCCTCGCCACCCTGGCGCCCAAGGTGACACGCGATACCGCGCGCATCGACTGGACCCGGGATGCGGCCACCGTGGCCCGGCGCATCCGTGCCTTCGACCCGGCGCCCGGCGCGTGGACCACACTCGACGGCACCGACATGAAGCTCTTCGGCGCACGCGCCACTTCGGCGAGCGGCGCACCCGGGACCGTGCTCGATGCCGGCGAGCGACTCGTCATCGCGGCGGCCAGCGGTGCCGTGGACATCGCCGAGGTGCAGCCCGCCGGACGCAAACGGATGGCGGTGGCCCAGTGGGCGCGCGGGCGCGGCGTGGAGCCGGGACGCCGCCTCGCGTGAGGCCGCTTGCGCGAGTGCATGCCGTCACCGATGCCGGGGTGCTCGCGCTCGATGACCTCGGCGTGCGAGCCGCCGCGCTTGCCTCCGGCGGCAGCGTCGTGGCGCTGCATGCGCGAGACCACTCCGCAACCGCCGAGGAACTTGCCGGCGTCGCGTATCGTTT
>CBINCZ010000318.1:0-3665 GCA_966249295.1 uncultured Gemmatimonadales bacterium | reverse complement strand
CGGTCGCTCGGCGTGCTCTGACTCGATTGCCATGACCGACATCAACGCCACGCACGACCCGCAGCGCACATCCTGGGTCGAGAGCGCCAACGATCCCGCGACCGATTTCCCGATCCAGAACCTGCCCCTGGGTGTGTTCCGTCGCCGTGGCAGCGGCGAGCGGCCCCGCGTCAGCACGGCCATCGGCAGCCAGGTACTTGATATCGCCGAGGCGCGCACACACTGGAATCTTGGCGTCGCCGCGGACGCGTGCGACGCACCGTCGCTCAACCCGCTCATGGGGATGGGCGAGGCGGCGTGGATCGAGCTGCGCTCGGCGCTGCAGGCGGTACTCGCGACCGATGGCGAATTTGCTGCCGCCGCCCAACGGGAAGCATCGCGCATCCTCGTGCCGATGGAAGAAGCGGAGCTCTTTCTTCCTGCCAAGGTGGGCGACTACTCCGATTTCTACGCTTCGGTGCATCACGCCACCAACGTCGGAAGCATGTTCCGGCCCGACAACCCGCTGATGCCCAACTACAAGTGGCTGCCGGTGGGCTATCACGGGCGTGCGTCATCGCTGGTGGTGTCGGGCACTGCGGTGGCACGACCAAGCGGCCAGCGGAAGAAGCCGGACGAGTCGGTGCCGTCGTTCGGGCCCTGCCGGCAGCTGGATTACGAGCTGGAAGTCGGTGCGTTCATCGGGCCGGGCAATGTGCTGGGCGAACCGGTGACGATTAAGGACGCGAACGAGCAGATCTTCGGGCTCTGCCTGGTGAATGACTGGTCGGCGCGGGATATCCAGGCGTGGGAGTACCAGCCGCTGGGACCATTCCTGGCCAAGAACTTCGCGACCACGGTATCACCGTGGGTGGTGACGATGCAGGCGCTGGCGCCGTTCCGGGTGCCGGCCTATCGCAGGCCCGAGGGCGACCCCGCGCCGCTGCCGCATCTCTCCGACGCCGACGACCAGGAGCGGGGCGGTGTGGACATCACGCTCGAGGTCCTGCTCCGCACCCGTCGCATGCGCGATGCTGGCGTCCCGCCGCACCGGCTCTCGCTTGGTGATTTCACCCAGATGTACTGGACCATGGCGCAGATGCTGGCGCACCACGCGAGCAACGGCTGCAATCTCCGCCCCGGCGATCTCATTGCGAGCGGAACAGTCAGCGGCCCCGAACCCACGTCGCGCGGCTGCCTCCTGGAGCTCACCTGGCGCGGCCGCGACCCGATTCAGTTGCCCAACGGCGAGCAGCGCACCTTCCTGGAAGACGGCGACGAGGTCACCCTGCGCGGCTGGTGCGAGCGGGAAGGGATGCGGAGGGTGGGGTTTGGGGAGTGCGTTGGGACGATAGACGGGAAGGCGGGAAGACGGGAAGACGGGAAGTGAGTCCCCGAAACGGCTCGGATCTTTCAAGGCCCGTGTAGGGGCGGCCTGCGGCCGCCCCACTGGCGGCGAGATCTCGCCACGCTCCGATATTGAATGGATCCGTATGTGAGGGGGCGGCCGCAGGCCGCCCCTACAATGGCCTGATGAGGTTCGTCGTCATCACACGCATCTCTTCCCCCCTTCCAGCGGATGGAACCCCGCCCAGCGGTCCACGTAGGGCCGAATCATGAGGTCGAGAAAGCGTTCGACCGCCACCGGAAAGGGAAAGCGGCTCCGGAATTCCGATGAGGTGATCCCCAGCATGGTGCGGAGGTGGCGCCCGAAGCTCTGGGGCGAGGAGTATTCCAGGCGGTATGAAACGTCTGCGACGGAATAGCCGGTGGTGCCAAAGAGCCAGGCGGCATGCAGCAGGCGGATGGCCGCGAGATAATTCTTGGGGCTGGGGAGCTGGGAGCGCTGGAACCGGCTCATGAGCGTGCTGGGGCAGACCCGGAGCACCTCTGCCAGCCGGCGGACGGTGACGGTGTGGGGTGCCAGCCGGATCATCGTCTCGAAGAAGAGACGCGTGTCGGGTGTGGCGTCGGGCAGCGCGCCCAGCACCGCCCCCTGGATCCGGGCCGCCGCACGGGAGGCGGGACGCGCTACCGCCTGGCGCAGTTGCGACCAGCCGGTGGGACTGGAAACATCCACCACTTCCCGTACGCCGGAGGCGCCCAGGCGGAGCAGCGTCTCGGGCGACGCCGGGTCGGGACCGGACACCAGGGCCACGGTGGGCACGCCGGGAAAGTGCCGCACCAGCTGGCTCACGGCATCGGCATGATCGGGGGTGCAGCGATGCACCGACACGAGTACAGCATCCACCGCACGCTCGCGCACGACGCGCATCGCCTCGCGCACCGAATCGCGGTGCACCACGGAAAAAAGTCCATTGCCCGCGGCATCCACTCGCTGCCGCTCACTCTGGGTGAGGACGGCGGCGATGGTCAGCGGGTCGCTGTCGACGGACATGCAGGCCACGACCTGTTGTATTGTCACAGGGGAGCGTACTATCTCCCACTCAACAGGTGCACAATTTCCGGCCGGCACCCGGTCGTGCACCGAGGAACCGGTGGTGCAACCTTCAGCCGCCGGGAAGCATCTCAGACACAAACCGGCCTTCCGCCCACCTGCGCCGGCAACGGAGCGCTCCCGTGACTGACACCCCGTCCGACCTCGCACAGCGCGTCGCTGACGCCCTCGGGCCGCAGTACCGGCTCGAGCGCGAGCTCGGCCGCGGGGGGATGGGTGTGGTCTTCCTGGCGCGCGACACCTCGCTGGACCGCCCGGTGGCCGTGAAGGTGGTCCACCCCGAGCTGGCCGGGCACGAGAGTATTGCTCGCCGCTTCCTCGACGAAGCCCGTACCATCGCCCGGCTCCGCCACCCGAACATCGTGGCCGTCCACTCGTCCGGAGCCAGCGGCGACCTGCTCTGGTATGTCATGGACCAGGTGCCGGGTGAAACGCTGCGCGCCCGGCTCGACCGCGACGGCCGCCTGCCACCTGACGAAGTCACCCGCATCACCGCCGACCTCGCCAGCGCACTCGACGCCGCCGGCGCCGCGGGCGTGGTGCACCGCGACGTCAAGCCGGAGAACATCCTGCTCGAGGCCGACACGGGGCGGCCACTGCTGGCCGATTTCGGTATTGCGCGAGCCATGGAGGCGAACCAGACGGACCCGCGCACCGCGCTCGGTGTGGCGGTCGGCACCCCGACCTACATGAGCCCGGAGCAGGCCGCCGGCGACGTGGTGGACACCCGCAGCGATCTCTACGCCTTGGGTGTGGTGGCGTACGAGATGCTCACCGGCAAGCCGCCGTTCCAGGGACCCCAGCGGGTGGTGGTCTCGCAGCATCTCTCCCAGCGTCCCACACCGGTCCGGAAGAGCCGGCCCGAGGCCTCACCCATCCTGGCCGATGCCATAATGCGCGCGCTGGAAAAGAATCCGGCCGAGCGGTGGCAGACGGGAGCGGAGTTTCGGGCGGCGTTGCTGGGCGAGTCGGCTGGACGGCTGAGCGGCTGGACGGCTGGAGGTCGCGGGTCACGGGTCGCGCGTCGAGTCCGCATGCTGGCCATCGGCGTGGGAGTCGCGCTCCTCCTCGGTGTTGGCGCGGTCGCGTTGCTGGGCCGGAAGAACGGCCCGCCGGCCGGAGTGAACCCGCGGCTCTCGATGCTGGTGCTGCCGTTCAACAACCTGCGCAACAACGGCTCGCTCGACTGGCTGCGCGAGGGGAGCGTGAGCATGCTCGCGCTCAACCT